>CANFJC010000255.1 GCA_947447245.1 Comamonadaceae bacterium | reverse complement strand
GTCAGGGCAAGCTGCGGGTATGAACCACACGCTGAGTGTATGGAATCTCAATGCCCTTGGCTTGCAGCAACTGCAATATTCGAATGTTAATTTCTGACTTCAAAGTCAGCAAACCAGCCTGTTGTTCATCGACCCAGTAATGGGCGCCAAACTCCAAGCCATCAGCGCCAAAATTGGTAAGCGTGACAAATGGCAATGGATCTTTCAAGACTTTGTTTTGTGCCTCGCAGGCCTGCATCAAAAGTTGCATCACCCCATCGACATCCGTGCCGTAGGCGACCGTGACTTGGGTGGACTGCAAGATGCGTGAATCGGCCAAAGATAAATTTTCAACGCGGCTGTTGATCAGCATTTCATTGGGCACGATGGATTCACGCCCGGTGAGTGAGCGAATGACGGTGTAACGCGCTTTGATATCAGAGATGCGTCCTTCAAAACCATCCACTTTGACACTGTCGCCAATGCGCATGCTGCGCTCTGCCAAAATCACAAACCCACTGACGTAATTGGCAGCTAATTTTTGCAAACCAAAACCAATCCCAACACCTACCGCACCCCCCAAGACAGAAAGCGCCGTGAGGTCAATGCCGACTGCTGACAAAGACAACATCAAGCCCACAAACAACAGCAAAGACGTGACAGCATTGCTCACAGCTTTGCGAAGCGACAGTTCACTGCCAGTAGAAGATTTGAGCAATTTGGATTCGATGGCCGATGACACCCAGAGGGTGAGCAACATGACCAAGCCGGCCGTCAAGCCCCCTTCAATGAGCGTTCTAACGGAAAGATGTGAAGCGCCAATCTTCCACTTAATTTGATCTAACTCTTCCAGCACCAGTGGCAACAAGCCAGTCAACCAAAGAACAACGGCAGCCCAAGCCAGCCATGAAAGACTTCTTTCAATGGGCCTGACCCATTCTGCAGATTTGAAGGTCACTTGGAGAACCTTCACACCCAATCGGATGACTGCCAAGGAAAAACAAACGGGCACAAGGAAATCGAAAATCCAGACGGCATGAGATTTTGCCCAAACAGCCCGTGTGATGAAAACCAAGCCCAGCAACAGTGTAGGAAACAGCACACCGTCCAAAAGATGACGACCCAAAAGAACCGACAAATCCCATTGCGGTGTGGCACGGCGAACAACCCAAACCAAAAACCAAGTCACGGTAATGCAAGCCAAGAAGAGCAGGAGTTCTTGCGTGGCTTGTTGAGGGTTCATGTGTGACCACCATAAAACGGGGTCGTTCATCATGCTAGGCGCAGTGGTCAAAATGATTGTCCTTGCAGAGTTTCAAACGTCGGCTAAGACGCGAAGGTGAGCTTCAACACTGCGAGACAATGCACTCAGGTTATAGCCACCTTCTAGGCAACTCACGATGCGGCCTTTGGCATATTTGTGAGCCATGTCTTTGATGCGCTGAGTCATCCACACATAGTCTTGTTCGACCAAGCCCAACTGGCCCAAATCGTCTTCTCGGTGGGCGTCAAATCCGGCACTGATGAAAATGAGCTCGGGTCGATGGGCTTCTAAGCGAGGGATCCACATCAACTCGATCAATTCCCGAATGTCCATGCCCTTGGTGTAAGCAGGGACAGGCAAATTGACCAAGTTGGCATCGTGCTTAAGTGCACCCCCCTCAGGGTAAAACGGATGCTGAAAGAAGCTGACCATCAAAATACGCTCATCGCCCGCCACAATGTCTTCGGTGCCATTGCCATGGTGCACATCAAAATCCACAATGGCCACACGTTTGAGGCCGTGGCGCTCGAGTGCGTATTTGGCCGCAATGGCGACATTGTTGAAAAAACAAAAACCCATGGCTTTGTCGCGACACGCATGGTGACCTGGCGGGCGAATGGCGCAGAAAGCATTTTCCAATTCACCGGCAATGACGGCATCGGTAGCATCCAAGGCTGCGCCAGCCGAGCGCAATGCAGCTTTCCATGTATGCGCATTCATGGTGGTGTCTGGGTCAAGCGCTGTATGCGAAGGCCCTCCCGCCTGTATGTCCTCAATCAGGGCGTCACTCAAGCCTCTGAGCGAGGCCACATACATGCGGCCGTGGGCCAATTCAATGTCTGCCAAAGCGGCCGGTGCAGGCTCTCTGCGCTCTAAGGCGTGATCGAGCCCCGTGATGAGCAAACGATCTTCAATGGCATCAAGGCGCTGGGGACACTCAGGATGACCTTCGCCCATTTCGTGCAGGCGACAATCCGAGTGTGTGAAATAGCCAGTAGCGCCCATGGGTCTCTTTGAAAAAATGAGGAACAAGGTGTGAGGTTTCCAGCTTATCACGACACCTGCACGCATTTCAAAGGCTAAACTCAAGGGATGCGAATTTTGTCTTTGATCTTGATCTGTTCGGCGCTGTTTTTTTCAGCAGGTACTCAGTCTGCCGAAAGTGCCAAAAAATCAAAGTCAAAAAATAAATCCTCCGTGCCAGTTTCGGGTGCATCCTATGCCAAAAGGCCGGATGCCATGGCTTGGGCTGAGCGGATGGCTCAGGAAAATCAACTAGACCCCAAGTGGGTCAAGGCGCAGGTGGCACAAGCCAAGCTGATTCCCAGTATTCCCAAGCTGATATTGCCCCCCGCGCAGGTCAGTCAAAAAAATTGGGCGGCCTACCGAGCCCGCTTCATCGAACCCAAACGCATTCAAGCAGGCCTTCAGTTTTGGCAGCGGCACCAAACGCTTCTCCACCACGCCGAGCAAACCTTTGGTGTGCCGCCATGGCTCGTTGTGGGCGTCATTGGCGTTGAAACTTTTTATGGACAACATACAGGCAACTTCAGAGTTTTAGACGCCCTGAGCACCCTGAGCTTTGACTTCCCCAAAGAACACCCAAGAGCCACAGAACGACAGGCCTTTTTCTCCAAAGAATTGGCACAGTTTTTGGTGATGGCCTCCAAGGAAAAAATCAACCCTGCCAAGCTCAAAGGCAGCTACGCGGGTGCCATGGGACTGCCCCAATTCATGCCATCGAGTTGGGCCAACTTTGCAGTCGATTTTGATGGCGACAAACACATTGATTTGTTCAACAACCCAGCTGATGTCATAGGCTCTGTGGCCAATTACTTCAAAGTTTTTCAATGGCAGCCCGGCATGGCTACACACTACGCCGTCACGTTCAACCGTGAGCAGCTCGACATGGATGCTCTGATGGCACCCGATATCTTGCCGACTTTCAGCGTCAACAACTTTCTTGCAAAAGGTGCGGTCATTGACGGCGATGCGTTGTCACACAAAGGCCCGTTGGCATTGATTGAGTTACAGAACGGCAATGACCCAGCCAGCTATGTGGCCGGCACCGAAAACTTCTATGCCATCACACGCTACAACTGGAGCAGCTACTACGCCATGGCGGTCATTGAATTGGGCCAGGCGGTAGCACGTGAAATGCAAAGCAAGCCCTGAAGGCATTCACGCATGAACCCTTTGAACCCCAAAAAACTGCGGCTGACCAAATGGACGGCTGTCAAGCCGATTGCCAAACAAAAGCATTTTTTGGTGAGTCGGGTGATTCAACCTGAACTTGAAACTGATCCTGTTGAGTTGGTGGAAATCGAATCGGTGTTCTCGAAAGCCACGCAAATCATCCAGTGGCGTGATCTGCAAAACGATGAGGTCTGGCGGCAAGGCTGGGTTTGATGGGTCATGACAATCGCGATATCAAAGACATCTTTTTTCAATCAATGCAATGCGCATGCTTGCGCCTTTGCAATGGACTAATCGGCACCAATCGGTTCTACCCTTCTTGGTGTGTGCCAATATCGACGATGAACTTCTCGTTCACAATGCAATTGTTGAGGCTTGATACTCTGCCAATGAGCAGCACCACACTCTGAGGATATCGACAAGGGGACAGCTTGAGATTCATACCGCTGAACCACACGCGGCGCCGGATGGCCATATCGATTTCGGTAACCTGCTTGAACCACGGCCCAGTGCGGTCGAAGGGCTTCAATGAAGCCATTCGTTGAAGAAGTTTGGCTTCCATGGTGCGGCACCAACAAAACGCCGACGGGTTGCAAGGCCAAACGTTGAAGCAAGGCCAGTTCATGTGGCGCCTC
>CANFJC010000254.1 GCA_947447245.1 Comamonadaceae bacterium | reverse complement strand
ATGTTGATCTGACCCCAATTATTTCAGCCGAGCAATTTGTCTAAGTTGCTGGTAATTTTTTCTTCGATCTTGTCTTTGAAGGACGCCATCAGAAAACCGAGTTCCAGCTTCATGGTGAGCTGCGAAGCAGTCACTTCCAAATAGCCCGAAGCACCTGCACGCTCAAAGTTCAAGCGGTCTAAAATTTCACCTTGATCATTGGTTTGATTGGCCACATACGTGCAGTCCATACCCCAATCATCTTCAGCTTCTTGCTGCCACTTAGCGGCGATGGCACGCGCTTTTTCCATACCAAGAGAGTGCGCGCGTTGGATCAAAATTTCTGACATACCTTCAAGCTTTCTTCAGCAACGCCACTTCTACTTGGCAATCGTAAAACACAGGCGCGCGGCCTAAATCGGTTAGCAACTGGCTGGTCACTTCATTCACATTGGTGCCATTCAAACCCATCTTGCGCCACCAAATACCCAGCCCATTGACAACCCCCGCACGAGCACGTGATGACACGTCCGCTTTGCAATGGTATTCACCGCGATCATTGAAAACTTTCACTGTGTCGCCTGTGGCAATGCCACGTGCCAAAGCATCTACCGCACTGATCTCTACCAAAGGTTCTTTTTCAATGGCGCGCAAACTCTCGACATTCACAAAAGATGAATTCAAGAAATTGCGAGCAGGCGGCGAAATCATGGCCAAGGGGTAGACACTGCCAGCCCCTGGCACTTCGTAATTGGGAATGTGATTGGGCAATGGATCTAAGCCTTGCGCTGCCAAGCGATCGCTCACAAATTCGCAACGTCCAGAAGGTGTCGCAAAGCCTCCTTCTGCAAAAGGCGCCTCGGGCACTTTCAAGGACACAAAACCATTGAGCATTAGTGCGTCAAAGTCGACTTCCGTACCCACCGCTGTGCGGCACAAGCTCACATCGTCTTCACTGAAACAGGGTTCATCAAAGCCCATCGCTTTGGCCAGCAAGCGAAAGATTTCGCTGTTTGATTTAGCCTGGCCAACCGGCTCAATGGCTGGCTTGTTCAGCAACACATCGGTGTGGCCATAACTGCCCTGCACATCCCAGTGTTCAAGTTGTGTGGTGGCTGGCAGCACATAGTCGGCATAGTCGGCTGTGTCTGTTTGAAAATGTTCCATGACCACGGTGAACAAATCTTCGCGCGCAAAGCCTTGAACCACCTTGCCCGATTGCGGCGCAATGGCCACGGGGTTGCTGTTGTACACCAACAAGGCTTTGACTTGCGGGCCCCATTCGGCACTTCCCACATGATTCAAGTCGTTCCCAAGGGTGGACATGTTCAAAGTTCTAGGACGGCGCGAGCCCAATAAATCGGGCCGATGCAAATCGACTTTGTTCACTTTGAAATTGCTTGAGCTGCTGAGCAGCATGCCGCCTGCGCGGTCTCGCCAAGCACCTGTTAGCGCTGGCAAACAAGCCACAGCCCTCACGGCATTGGCGCCACCCTTGACCCTTTGCATGCCATAGTTCAAGCGAATGGCCGCTTTCTTTGTGGTGCCCCAGTCTTTGGCTAATTCTTGAATCAGAGATTCATCAATGCCGCAAACTTCTGCGGCGCGGGACAAAGTCCAAGTCATGGCGCGTTCACGCAGGGCGTCCCATCCGAGGGTGTACTTTTCAATGTAGTCGTGGTCTAACCAATCGTTCACCACCAATTCACGCATCACGGCCAAAGCCAATGCGGCGTCAGTGCCAGGCTGAATGGCCAAATGCACATGGCATTTTTCGGCCGTCTCGCTCTTTCGGGGGTCGATGCAAATTAATTTGGCGCCATTGCGTTTGGCTTCTTGCGCACGACGCCAAAAGTGAATGTTGCTGGTGATGGAATTACTGCCCCAAATGACGATCAATTTGGATTCGGAAAAGAATTCCGTTTGCATGCCGAACTTGCCGCCCAAGGTGTAAACCAAGCCCTCGCCGCCAGCAGATGCGCAAATGGTTCGGTCCAGCAAGGAAGCGCCTATCTTGTGAAAAAAGCGCGATGCCATCGATTCACTTTGGACCCAGCCCATGGTGCCGCCGTAGCTGTAGGGCAAGATGGCTTCAGGGTTGTCGGCTGCAATGGTTTTGAGCTTGGCAGCTATGTCCTGAATGGCTTCTTCCCAGCTTACTTTCACAAACTGCCCCGACCCCTTGGGGCCTGAGCGTTTCAAGGGGAACATCAGTCGATCAGGGCTGTAAGTGCGCTCTGTATAACGCGACACTTTGGTGCAAAGCACCCCATCTGTGTGCTTGTGATCCGGGTTGCCTTGCACCTTCACAGCGCGTCCGTTCTCTACGGTGGTGAGCAAGGCGCAGGTGTCGGGGCAGTCATGCGGGCACAAACCCCGCACGACGGCATTTTGTTCAAGCACTGAATTTGTCATGCTTTCATTCTAAAGGTCGCGATTCTGGGGATAACCCTAAATGAAAATGTCCCCCAAGTGCTAAAGGGTTGTAGCGCAATGGCACGACTCTCGCTAGACTGTAGGCATGAAAATCATCGACTCCATCCTCACAGACGCGGCCAGCATAGCGGCCATTCGCAAAGACATTCACGCTCACCCCGAGCTGTGCTTCAAAGAAGAGCGCACAGCCGACGTGGTCGCCAAGCAGCTCACCGACTGGGGCATCCCCATTCACCGCGGCATGGGCACCACCGGTGTCATCGGCATCGTGCACGGCCGTGACGGCGGCAAATGTGGTCGAAGCGTTGGCCTGCGTGCCGACATCGACGCCTTGCCCATGCAAGAGTTCAACACCTTTGCCCATGCCAGCAAGCACGAAGGCAAAATGCACGCTTGCGGCCATGATGGCCACACCGCCATGTTGCTGGCGGCTGCCAAACATTTCTCAAAGCATCGCGACTTTGACGGCACCGTGTATTTGATCTTCCAACCCGCTGAAGAAGGCGGCGGCGGTGCCCGTGAAATGATCAAAGACGGCATGTTTGAAAAATTCCCCATGCAAGCCGTGTTCGGCATGCACAACTGGCCTGGCGCCCAGGTCGGCACTTTTGCCGTGAGCCCTGGCCCCGTCATGGCGTCTAGCAACGAATTCAAAATCACCATTCACGGCAAAGGCAGCCATGCCGCTCTGCCGCACAACGGCATTGACCCTGTGCCCGTGGCCTGCCAATTGGTCATGGCTTTTCAAACCATCATCTCGCGCAACAAAAAGCCAGTCGATGCCGGCGTCATTTCGGTCACCATGGTGCATGCGGGCGAAGCCACTAACGTGGTGCCCGATTTCTGCGTCATTCAAGGCACCGTGCGCACCTTCACCATCGAAGTGCTCGACCTCATTGAAAACCGCATGAAGCAAATCACAGAGAATCTGTGCGCTGCCTTCGATACCAAGGCCGAATTCCATTTCAACCGCAATTACCCACCCACCATCAACAGCGCCACCGAGGCCGACTTTGCGCGCAAAGTGATGGAAGGCATTGTGGGCAAGGACAATGTGATGGTGCAAGAGCCCACCATGGGCGCAGAAGATTTCTCGTTCATGTTGCAAGCCAAACCAGGCGCCTACTGCTTCATTGCCAATGGCGACGGTTCACACCGCGAAATGGGACACGGCGCAGGCCCTTGCATGCTGCACAACCCCAGCTACGACTTCAACGACGACCTCATTCCCTTGGGCGGCACGTATTGGGTTGAATTGGCCACGCAGTGGTTGGCCAACCCCACCCAAACAAAGTAAGCTTCTGCTTCAGTCGAGTTTTGACTTCTCTCTATTGAAGCCCTTCGGGGCTTCTTTCATTTGGACCCTCCATGACAAACATTCATTCCGCGTTTTCTAAAAGTTATGTAGAAGCTCGACAAAAGTTTTTGAGTGCAGCACAGAGTGCAGGCCTCCAAGTTGAATCGCACATTCATCCCGAAAAAGGACGCGACGGCGAAGAACTCGCCATGGACGTGGTGCGTGAAGGGCCAGGCAATGCCAAACAAGTTTTGCTCATCAGCAGCGCTTGCCACGGCGTGGAAGGCTATTGCGGCAGTGGCGTTCAAATTGATGCTCTGCGCAGCGCTGAATGGCACCAGGCAGTTGCACAAAGTGGCGTCGCTGTGGTGTAT
>CANFJC010000253.1 GCA_947447245.1 Comamonadaceae bacterium | reverse complement strand
GTTGTAGACATGCGAGTCGACTCGAATGCCAGGGCCGCCAGGTGCATGCCAGGTGGTGATGCGACCAGGAGAAGGTGTGAACTTGAAGGGGTCTTCGGCATTCACACGGCATTCGATGGCATGACCTCGAATTTGAATTTGACGCTGGGTGAAGGGCAACTTTTCGCCAGCGGCCACCATGATTTGGGTTTTGACAATGTCGATGCCTGTGACCCACTCGGTGACTGGATGCTCCACCTGAACACGGGTGTTCATTTCAATGAAGTAAAACTCGCCGTTTTCGTACAAAAACTCAAAGGTACCGGCGCCGCGGTAATTGATCTTTTTGCAAGCCGCTACACAGCGCTCGCCAATTTTGTCGATCAGTTTGCGGGGAATGCCAGGCGCTGGCGCTTCCTCCAACACTTTTTGGTGACGCCTTTGCATGGAGCAATCGCGCTCACCCAAGTAGACCGCGTTCTTGTGCTTGTCCGCCAAGATTTGAATCTCGATGTGACGCGGATTTTGCAAATACTTTTCCATGTAGACCGCAGGATTGCCAAATGCAGCGCCCGCCTCGGCCTTGGTCATTTGCACGGCATTGATCAGGGCCGCCTCGGTGTGCACCACTCTCATCCCTCGGCCGCCCCCACCGCCCGCCGCTTTGATGATGACGGGATAGCCGATGCTTTTGGCCGTTCGCCGAATGATGACGGGATCGTCAGGCAACTCTCCCTCCGACCCAGGCACGCAAGGCACGCCCGCTTTGATCATGGCCTGCTTGGCCGAGACCTTGTCGCCCATGATTCGAATCGATTCAGGCGTAGGGCCAATGAATTGGAAACCGCTTTTTTCGACCCGCTCGGCAAAGTCTGCGTTTTCACTCAAGAAGCCGTAGCCCGGGTGAATGGCTTCTGCATCGGTCACTTCGGCAGCCGAAATGATGGCTGGCATGTTGAGGTAACTGAGACCAGAGGCTGCGGGGCCGATACAAACGGCCTCTTCAGCCAGCTTCACATATTTGGTTTCGCGATCGGCCTCTGAGTAAACCATGACCGCTTTGATGCCAAGTTCTCGGCATGCGCGCTGAATTCGCAGGGCAATCTCCCCACGGTTCGCGACCAGAATTTTCTTGAACATAAAAATCCCGGTGAATTATTCGATGATGTACAAGGCTTGACCGTATTCCACAGCCTGACCGTTTTCGCACAAGACCTGTTTCACAGTGCCTGATTTGTCAGATTCAATTTCGTTCAAAATCTTCATGGCTTCAATGATGCAAAGGGTGTCACCCTCTTTGACGGTGTCGCCCACCACGACAAAGGGAGAGGCGCCTGGGCTGGAAGAGCGGTAGAAAGTGCCCACCATGGGCGACTTGACCGTGTGGCCAGCGGCGGCTACTTCGGCAGCGACGGCAGCGGCAGTGACCGCGGCGGCATCGGCAATTTCGGCGGCTGTAGGGGGAGCTACTGGGGCAGCGGCCAATGCGAGCGCTGGTGGGGCCATGACTTGATGGCTTAAAACAGGGGCACCAGAGGGAGAAGCACCTTTGACAATGCGAACCTTGCCTTCTGCTTCGGTGATTTCCAATTCTGTGACATTGGAATCAGATACCAAGTCAATCAAGGTTTTCAGTTTGCGCAAATCCATGTTACCCCCTGTGTTTGCTAACGAAAACGCTGAATCTACACTAAAAAAACCTCTAAATGGCTACATCTGCTCTCAATTGCCATTTAACTGACCGATTGAAGCCAGTCATTGAGGTCGGATTGCTCTAACTTGCCGGCTTTTTGCTTTAAAAGTCTGCCATTTGCTGCGAAAAGCACGCTAAAGGGCAAAACACTTTGGGCATTGCCCAATGATTGGCCTAAGGCCGTGCCCGTAAATCCAGCCAAGCCAACGGGAAAGCGCAATGGCTTTTGCCCCAAATAGCGCCGAACCATGCTGGGCTGATCTACGGCCAAGCCAACCACTTGAAGTGATTTAGATTGATTTGCGGCATAAAAGGCGTCAATTAACGGCAGTTCTTCAATGCAAGGCGGGCACCAGGTGGCCCAAAAATTCACCAAAAGAGGCTTGCCACGCATGCTTTGGAAGCTCAAAGTGCCGCCTTCTGGCTTTTCAAACTCTTGCAGCCAGAAGTTTTGAACGGCTTCGTCCATCACGCCTTGAGGCTGAAATCTTTGCCATGCCAACAGGGCGCCTGCCAAGCCAGCCGTCATCCCAACACCCGCCAACAGCAAGTGCCGACGTGGCATGCCTTTTTCAACATCTTCTTGATTCATACCGGCATCATGCCCCAATTAATCGTTTAACCGCTTCGACATCGCCTCTGGGCGAGCGACCTTGTGCATCCGCTTTCAAGGCACCTCGAACATCGTCAAAGTCATTGACCAAGAGATGAACGCCAATTTCTTCACCCAATTCGTCGCAAAAACTGTGAATGCTCAAAGCCTCCACAGGCTCACCATGCAAGCCGTTCACAGATCGAGCTTCAAATGCCACACCCTTGTTGATGAGCTCAATCTCGCAGGATTTGGCGTCGTCACAAAACAATTGCAAGTAAATGTCGGACAAGCGCGTTGCGGTGCCATGCCAAACAGCGCCTCCCAAGTAAGGCCGGAACTCTGACAAGCGCGTCATCCACATCAAGGCATGCCTTCTGAGGGCCAACAGCTCCTCGGGCTGTGAGTCGGCACAAAAAAGCTCGATGTACTCGCGCACTTGCGCTTCAACTTGTTCATTGTTGGGCAAAGGCGTGCGCGGCGGTAAACCCAAGGCCTTCAAGGCGCGGCGCTTAGCGGGGCCGTACTCCAAACCCTCCTCCACCACCCACTGCGCTGCCGAAGCTGCAATTTCATCTGTCAAATCTGCCATGACGCCATTGTGCACCGCCTAAAATCCCCCTATGCATATTCATATTTTGGGCATTTGCGGAACCTTCATGGGCGGCTTGGCCGCGTTGGCCAGAGAAGCCGGACACAAAGTGACGGGCTGCGACGCTGGCGTTTATCCGCCCATGAGCGATCAACTGAAAGCTTTGGGCATTGAATTGATGGAGGGCTTTGGTGTTGAGCAAATGCAGCTCCAACCCGACCTCTATGTCGTTGGCAATGTGGTCAGCCGAAGCCGCCTGCCTTCTGGCGAGCCCAAGTTTCCTTTGATGGAAGCCATTTTGGAATCGGGCGCGCCCTACACCAGCGGCCCGCAATGGTTGTCAGAGCATGTGCTGCAAGGCCGGCATGTGTTGGCTGTGGCGGGCACGCATGGCAAAACATCGACCACCTCCATGCTGGCCTGGATTTTGGAAGCCGCTGGACTTGAACCCGGGTTTTTGGTGGGCGGTGTGCCCCTTAATTTCGGCGTGTCGGCGCGCTTAGGCAAAGTCGCTGCAGGCCATGCGCGCAACTACTTTGTGATTGAAGCCGACGAATACGACACGGCCTTTTTCGACAAGCGCAGCAAATTTGTACATTACCGCCCCCGCACCGCCATCTTGAACAATCTGGAATTTGACCACGCCGATATTTTTGAGGACCTTCCAGCCATCGAGCGCCAATTCCACCACTTGGTGCGCACGGTGCCAGGCCATGGCCGCTTGGTGGTCAACGGCTTGGAGACAAGTTTGACCCGTGTTTTGGCGCAAGGCTGCTGGAGCGAAGTGCGCAGTTTTGGCGCTGCGGTTTCAGACTTCTCGGCAGTTGGAGAGCCCCACCACTTTGAAGTGTTTCGCCATGGTCAAAAGCAGGCAGAAGTGAAGTGGGATTTAAGCGGCGTGCACAATCAACTCAATGCCTTGGCCGCCATTGCGGCAGCGGAACATGTGGGTGTAGCACCCAGCGTGGCAGCGCAAGCACTTGCCAGCTTTCAAAATGTGAAGCGCCGCATGGAAGTGCGCGGCACGGTGGCAGGCATCACGGTTTACGATGATTTTGCGCACCACCCTACAGCCATCCGAACCACGCTGGATGGTTTGCGGCGGCAAATTGGCAGGGGTCAACGCATCTTGGCCATTTTTGAACCGCGCAGCAACACCATGAAACTGGGCACCATGAAGTCGCAGTTGCCATGGAGCCTTGAACAAGCTGACTTGTCGTTTTGTCACAGCGGCGGTTTAGATTGGGATGCGCAC
>CANFJC010000252.1 GCA_947447245.1 Comamonadaceae bacterium | reverse complement strand
GTGATGATTTTGTTGCATGCGCAGTAGTAGCAAAGAGATTCACAAAAAGGAATGTGCACATAAATGGACAAAGGCCCGTTTTTTTGGCCCACACTTTGCTTGCGAAATTCCAAGGCTTGGTTCAAATCGGCTTGCGAAAAGGCCTCTACAAACCGATCCGCCGTCGGGTATGAGGTGTAGCGCGGGCCAGGGACATCAAAACGGGTGAGTAATTCGGGCGTTAAAAAGGACATACGGAATTGACCAAGGCTGGCATATTTCTAGGACTTCTTTAATGTGCTCTTTCCTTCTTGGCTTGAATTTGACTTAAATCAAATTCCGGGCAATCAGTGGCGAAAAAAGAGATTTGTGGAAGCTTGAGGTGAATCAAGGGGTTCAAGTAGGTATAAGCTCAAGCCTTGACTTGCCGCAATGTCAACTTTTCCAAATCGAGACCGCCATGAAACCTGAAGCCATCAAAGTCGCATGTTCCAACTGCAATTTGCGCGAACTCTGCATGCCCATGGGCCTGTCGGAACACGATCTAGAGCGCTTAGACGATTTGGTCACCACGCGCCGCAAAGTCAAACGCGGCAGCACCCTGTTCAGCAATGGCGATAAATTCATCTCCCTCTATGCCATTCGCACTGGCTTCTTCAAAACTTGTTTGGCATCGGAAGATGGACGCGACCAAGTCACAGGTTTTCAAATGGCCGGTGAGATCATTGGGCTCGACGGCATTGTGAATGACCAACACAGCTGCGATGCCGTGGCCCTAGAAGACGCAGAAGTCTGTGTCATGCCCTTTGACCGCATTGAAGAAATTTCACGCGAAGTGACCGCACTTCAACACCATGTTCACAAAATCATGTCCCGCGAAATTGTGCGCGAGCATGGTGTCATGCTGCTGTTGGGCAGCATGCGCGCTGAAGAGCGCTTGGCTGCTTTCTTGTTGAACTTGGTCCAGCGCTTGCACTCACGCGGTTTTTCTCAAACTGAATTGGTCTTGAGAATGACACGCGAAGAAATTGGCAGCTACTTGGGCCTCAAACTTGAAACCGTCAGCCGCACATTCTCTAAATTTGTAGACGATGGCATTGTGGAAGTGAAGCAGCGTCACGTCAAAATTTTGGACACCGAGGCCCTGCAGCGCATGGTGAACACGCAGCCTCAATGCCATTAAGGCCCGCGCTGGGGGCTTAAGCCTCAGCAGCCCTCGCCTTTGTGCGTGCAGTTGGGTGGTCGTTGGTCAACCGGCACAGGACAGCGGTTGACTTCAAAGGGCGAGATGGACAACAGCGTTGTGAGGCTGCTAGACACAATGGTCAGCGCCCAAAATACGAAAAATGACACGGTGTAAACGCCTTGCCTAGAAAGTGCCATCTGATAACCAAACCAGTGCATGTCTTCAGGGTCAAACATGCCAAAAACCACCGCTTCCAATAGACCCGCCACTAAAAAAGCGGGCCATACGATCCACATGAGTCTCTGAGCAAGCATGTTTGTCTCCTTGTCGGATTTGGTGAGTGAACTGACTTGTTATTTTTTGGGCTCTGGCACCACGCCCGTGCTTGCATGATTGCGAGCTTGCATGGCAGGGGCCATGGTGGCCTCTAATTTGCCCTGATTCTCCATCGCATTGCGAGGATTCAGCGCCTCGGTGGGCAGCACAGGGTCGGGAATGGTGATGGCCAAGCAGAGAGTGACAAAGGCCGCCACCACCACCACGGCCGGGCCGGCTATGACCATCCATACCATGCCAAATGACCACCATGGTTGAACGCAAGCAGGGTTTAGCTTTTTCAAGGTCTTGGTATTCATCAGTGAGTTTCTCCAAAATGAATGTGCATCGGGGTTGATTAGCGTGGCATTAAAAAGACTGATTTCTCTTCAAGCTTTTCACTCGATTTTTCATGATCGTCAAAAGCCTCTATGGTGAATTGAATGGGGTATGAGCCTGGAACCGCAGCGTCATAAGGCACTTGCAATCGCACAGAGACCCAGCGCGATTGGGTAGACTCCACAAGCAAATCTTCTGAATCGGTCATGACCTTCAAGTCATGCATGCCAGACGCGATGATGTGGAAATGCTGGCGTTTTTCAGCCGCATTCATGATTTGCAGTCGGTACACATTTTCAATGTGGCCGCCACTCACAATTCGCGCCAGTGAGGCACGATCTCTAACCACATCGACCTTGAAGGATTTGCGTGTGAGCAAACTGCCAAATAACAATGCAGTGACCAGTAACAAAATACCTGTGTAAATCAGAACACGCGGCCGAAAAATATGGCGCATTGTTTGGACAGATGTCCAATGGTTTTCCATCGCATGTTGCGTCGAAAATTTAACCAAGTCACGCGCATAACCTACTTTGTCCATCACGGTGTTGCACACGTCGGCACAAGCACCACAGCCAATGCATTCATACTGCAAGCCTTTTCGAATATCAATGCCTGTGGGGCAGACCTGCACACACAAACTGCAATCGACGCAGGCACCCAAATTCAAAGCGGCGAAATCGGCTTTTTTCGAGCGGGAACCGCGAGGCTCTCCGCGCTCTGAATCGTAAGTGACGATCAGGGTGTCTTTGTCAAACATGGCGCTTTGAAAGCGCGCATAGGGGCACATGTATTTGCAAACTTGCTCGCGCATGAAACCCGCATTGCCGTAGGTTGCAAAGCCATAAAAGAAAACCCAGAAAACTTCCCAGGAAGACATGTTACCTAAAAAGAACTCCATGCCCAAATCGCGAATGGGGGTGAAGTAGCCTACAAATGTGAAACCTGTCCAAATTGAAAAGCCAAGCCAGAGCAAATGTTTGTACCATTTCTTGACCAATTTTTCGAGTGAGAACGCTTGAGAATCAAGGCGCATGCGTGCCGTTCGATTGCCTTCCACTTTGCGCTCAATCCACATGAAAATTTCGCTGTAAACCGTTTGAGGGCATGCAAAGCCACACCACAAGCGGCCTGCAATGGCGGTGAATAAGAACAAAGAGAAAGCAGAAATGACCAACAAGCCAGTGAGGTAAATAAAGTCTTGTGGATAAAGCACAATGCCAAATATATAAAAGCGCCGTGCGCCTAAATCAAATAGCACAGCTTGGCGCTGACCCCACTCTAGCCAAGGCAGGCCGTAAAAAATAATTTGAGTGAGAAATACCAAACCCCAGCGCCACTTGGCAAAAATGCCCTGAACGCTGCGCGGGTAAATTTTTTGATGTGCTTGGTACAGCTCACCCCAAGCCCCCTCTTCCGAGTCGTCCGAGAGCGCTAGCTCTTTCACGGGAAAGATGGGGATGAACTTTCGCGGCACCTTCTCTGACTTGTCAGGAGAATCCAAAATCACTCGCTCAATTTATGGGGCCGCTGCTTTGGCGGGGTTGTTAGACAGCCCCCAAACATAGGCAGCCAACACATGCAATTGGGCATCTGTGAGCTTGCCAGCTTGTGCAGGCATTTGGTTCACTTTGCCATTGGTGACCATGGCCACAATGGCGTTCTCACCCCAACCATGCAGCCAAATGTCGTCGGTTAAGTTGGGAGCACCCAAAGCTTGATTGCCTTTGCCGTCAGCGCCATGACAAGCCGCACAAGCACCAAATTTAGATTTGCCCAATGCGGCTTTCAAGGAATCGTGAGGGCTGTTGGACAAACTCAGCACATATTGCGCCAAATTGCGCACATCTTCAGGTGTACCCACTGCTGCCGCCATGGGTGGCATTTGACCGATGCGGCCCTTCACCAAGGACTCTTGAATTTTTTCGTGCGATCCGCCATGCAACCAATCTTTGTCGGTCAAATTGGGAAAGCCTTTGCTGCCGCGCGCATCCGACCCATGGCACTGGGCGCAGTTGTTCATGAACAAGCGGTCACCAATGGCCATGGCTTGCGGGTCTTTGGCCACATCCTCAGGTGGCATGCCTGCAAATTTGGCATACAAGGGCTCTAACTCTTTGTTGGCTTTGGCCACCTCTGCATCGTATTGGCCCGTCGAGCTCCAAGCCAATTGACCTGCACTTGTGCCTAAACCTGGGTACAAAACCAAATAGCCGAATGAGAAGAAAATGGTGATGAGAAACAAGCCCACCCACCAACGTGGCAAAGGGTTGTTCATCTCCCGCAAATCACCATCCCAGACGTGGCCGGT
>CANFJC010000251.1 GCA_947447245.1 Comamonadaceae bacterium | reverse complement strand
GCCATCCAGTCGTAAGTGAGGAGTGGCTGAAAAATAGCGGCATTGATGGTGTTTGAATACAAGTCATTCACACGCACAGGGTCAAATCCGGTCTCTGGCGTTGGAAATGCGACGCGCAATACTTTTTCTGGGTCGGCCGGATTGGCTTTTGGATTGGGATTGGCAAGCCCTGCTGCGCCAGTCAGTCCTAAAAGCAGGCTCAGGCAGACGGTATGAAAAGTACGCCTTGAACGCATCATTTTGGGACGTTCATTGAACGCCACTTTGAAACCAACTACAAAATGCACAATCTTCCTCAATCATGGGATGTCAACTTACACACGAATGACCAAGTTTGAAGAATAATCTAACTTCTACTTAATTCTTCACAAGTCACCATATTTAAGGGGTATTTTCTAAGCAGAGGCTAGAGCCTCAGGTAAACCCTTAAATGAAATTTTCCAATCTTCCAACAGTTCCCTCACCCATGACAAATCCTTTGCTCCAAAAATGGTCCACCCCTTTTGAAATGCCGCCCTTTGAACGGATCCATGCAGCGCATTTTCCTGAAGCTTTTAACCAAGCCTTAGCCAGCCACCAAGCCGAAATACAAAACATTGCCAATCAAAAGCAAGCGCCCAGCTTTCAAAATACCCTGCTTGCACTGGAAGCCAGCGGAGAGCTGCTGAACCAAACCTCTGCCCTCTTCTTCAACTTGAGCGCGTCACACACTTCGCCTGAAATTCAAGCCATCGAGCGCGAAATATCGCCCAAGCTTGCAGCACATTCAGCAGCCATGTTTTTAAATGCAGCCCTTTTTGAGCGCATCGACAAACTCCATGCAGAACGAGCTAGCCTAGGCTTAGATTCTGAGAGCATTCGCCTGATTGAAAGGTATCACTTAGATTTTGTGCGTACAGGCGCAAAACTCAAGGACAAAGACAGGCAAACCTTTGCTGAATACGCAGAAAAGCTGGCAAGCTGCTTCACCCAATTTTCACAAAATGTGTTGGCGGATGAAGCTGCTTTCTGTTTGGTTCTCACTGAAGCCGATCAACTGAAAGGGCTTCCAGATTTCGTCAAAAGTGCGGCCCAGCAATTGGCCAAAGAACGCGGCCTTGAACAACACAATGCGCATGCCTTCACGCTTTCCAGATCGTCCATCACGCCCTTCATGACATTTTCAGAACGACGGGACTTGCGAGAAAGCATGTGGCTGGCGTGGTGCAAACGTGGCGAAAATCCGGGCCCTCACAACAACGAAGCTGTGATGAAAGAAATTTTAAAAATTCGATTGGCTCAAGCACGCCTATTGGGTTACCAGAATTTCTCTGAATATGCATTGGCCGACACCATGGCAGGCAGCGCAGCAAACGCCAGAGATTTGCTCATGCGCGTCTGGACTCCTGCAAGATTAAGAGCCATTCAAGAACGAGAAGACCTGAAGAAGCTTTCTGGCATCAGTGACCTGGCCGCCTGGGATTGGCACTACTGGACAGAGCGCGTTCGCAAAGAGAAATTTGATTTGAACGAAGCAGAACTCAAACCCTACCTGCAGCTTCACAAACTCATGGAAGCCATGTTTCATGTGGCGAATCGCTTGTTCGGCGTGAGTTTCAAACAGCTTGACAACATTGCCAAGTACCACCCTTCAGTGACGGGTTGGGATGTGACAAGTGAGGATGGAAAACATGTTGGCTTGTTTTTAAGCGATAACTTTGCGCGCAGCAGCAAACGCTCTGGCGCATGGATGAGCACCTACCGAGACCCGATGAACCTCACGCAAGAGGTTCGCCCTATTGTTGTGAACAATAACAACTTTTCACAGGGACCAGAAGGAAAACCAACGCTGCTGAGTTTGGACGATGCCAGAACCCTTTTCCATGAGTTTGGCCATGGTTTGCACGGCCTGTTGTCACGCGTGAAGTACCCGCGCCTTTCAGGCACCAGTGTGCTCAGAGACTTTGTTGAATTCCCCTCTCAAGTATATGAAAATTGGCTCATGCAACCGCAAATATTGAAGGAATTTGCATTGCATGCGGAAACTGGTGAGCCCATGCCTGAAGCATTGATTGAAAAAATACTTGCTGCTCAGACTTTCAATCAAGGCTTTACAAGCGTTGAGTACGTTTCATCGGCATTGGTCGATTTGGCACTGCATGAAACCATCGACTTAGATCACTTGAACTTTCAAGCGTTTGAGTCAAAGACGCTTGAAAGCATTCAAATGCCACCGGCCATTGGCATGCGTCACAGGTTGCCACACTTCTTACATTTGTTTTCCTCCAACAGTTATGCCTCGGCCTACTATGTTTACATGTGGGCCGAAGTCTTGGACGCAGATGGTTTTGATGCATTCATAGAAGCTGGC
Organism: Comamonadaceae bacterium; assembly: GCA_947447245.1. GTDB lineage: Bacteria > Pseudomonadota > Gammaproteobacteria > Burkholderiales > Burkholderiaceae_C > Limnohabitans_A. The sequence goes on along the minus strand of CANFJC010000251.1, from coordinate 1,823 downwards.
GATATATTTGCCAAAGAACCCGCGCAAAAACTGTATGAGCACATCTACTCAGCCGGAAATCGCCAGGAACCCATGCAGGCCTATGTTGCATTCAGAGGCAGGGAGCCAACAGTGACCCCGCTTTTAACCAAGCGCGGACTGAACTGAGCTTCGAATGACGAAAAAAAACCCCGCAAAGCGGGGTTTTTTTGAATCAAGCAAATGTGATCAACGAACCACTGCGATTTGCTCGCGCTTGCCACCTTTGTAGGTGAACAAAGTCAATGCGCCATTTTTGATGTCGCCCTTTTCATCGAAAGCAATGTTACCGGTAACGCCTTTGTAGTTGATTGACTTCAAAGCAGGCAAGTACTTGGCTGGGTCTGAAGAACCCGCAGTGACCATGGCTTGAACCATGACCTTGACTGCGTCGTAAACATAAGGTGCGTAGACTTGAACTTCTGCGTTGTACTTGGCTTTGAAGTCAGTACGGAATTTTTCCATGCCTGCTTTTTGTTCGCCTTCAACACCGCCAGCTTCAGCGCAGAAGACGTTTTCGTCTGCCATGCCTTCAGCTGCCAATTTGGCCAACTCAGCCGTACAGATGCCGTCACCGCCCATGAATTTGGCTGAAATACCTAGCTGCTTCATTTGCTTGAGCATAGGACCTGCAACAGCATCCATGCCGCCGAAGAAAACGATGTCTGGCTTCTTGCCCTTGAGGGTGGTCAAAATAGCGTTGAAGTCAGAAGCTTTGTCTGTGGTGAACTCATGTCCGACCAAATTGCCGCCTGCTGCCTTCACGGCCTTTTCAAATTCTTCAGCCACACCTTGACCGTAAGCTGTACGGTCATCGATCACGGCAATGCTCTTGCCCTTGAGTGTTTCAACAGCGTATTTGCCCAAGGTGCCGCCCAAATGGACGTCATCGGCCACCACGCGGAAAGCACCTGCATAACCTTGCCGGGTGTATTTAGGATTGGTGGCAGAAGGAGAAATTTGGGGAATGCCCGCAGCGTTGTAAAGCTGTGATGCTGGAATGGTGGTACCTGAATTCAAGTGACCGATCACGCCCTGGACCTTGGCATCTACCAATTTTTGAGCAGCGGCAGTACCTTGTTTGGGATCGGCAGCATCGTCTTCAGCCAACAATTCGAATTTGACAGCTTTGTCACCAATTTTGATGCCTGCTGCATTCAACTCTTCAATGGCCATCTTGGCGCCATTCTCGTTGTCCTTGCCCAAGTGGGCAATGGCACCGCTGGTAGGTCCAACGTGACCAATTTTGATGACTTGTGCGCCACCACCATCTTTTTTGCCACAGGCAGCGAGTGTCAAAACAACTGCGGCCACTGCAACCGCTGTGAGAGGGGTCTTAAGAGAAGACAATTTCATGAATAGCTCCGGAATATTGAGGTTTTGCTTCAATCAAGCAAGCCGTAACAATAACGCAAAATTGAAACACATTAAAGGGGCTTGATCGGTAATAGACCAAAAAAGGGCAAAAACCAAGACTACTGGGGCTTTGCTGAGGTCAAATCGAATCGATTGATCTGAAATCCGAGTTGAGAATAATGTTTCCAGCGCTGCCTGGCGCTGGATTTGTCTCTTTCTTCTGGGCCAACCACTTCGATCAAACGGGCAACGCCTTCAAAGCTAGGAGGCGGCAATTCGTTCAGGTTCAGGAAAACGTCCAGCTGCTGAAGTTGGGTCAACTCTGTCCAATTTAGGGCAAAGATGACGCTCGAATGCTCAACCAAGCCTGCAGAATCAGTGAGCCAACAGTGTGTGACAAAGTCAGATGCATTTAAATTCCATAACAATTGATTCAGCAAGTGCAAAGT
>CANFJC010000250.1 GCA_947447245.1 Comamonadaceae bacterium | reverse complement strand
GCGCGTCCCACCATCAGGGCGTCTGCACCGGTGTACTTGAGAACCTGCAATGCTTTTTCGGGTGAGTCAATGTCGCCATTGGCCACCACGGGAATTTGGAGGGCGGCTTTGACAGCAGCCACCGTGTCGTATTCGGCAAACCCTTTGTAACCTTGTTCGCGCGTGCGGCCATGCACCGTGACCATTTGAATACCGACACCTTCAAATGCCTTGGCCAAAGTCAGCGCATTTTTTTCGGTGTCGCACCAACCGGTGCGCATCTTCAAAGTCACAGGCACGCCGCGCGGTGCACACGCGGCCACAACCGCTTGGGCAATTTCTATGGCCAAGCTCTCGTTTTGCATGAGCGCAGAACCCGCCCATTTGTTACACACTTTTTTGGCAGGGCAGCCCATGTTGATGTCAATGATCTGCGCACCCTGATCGATGTTGTAAGCCGCTGCTTCGGCCATCATGGGCGCGTCGGTGCCCGCAATTTGGACTGCAATCGGGCCAGGCTCGCCATCGTGATTGGCGCGCCTTGAAGTTTTCAAGCTTTTCCACAAGTCCTTGCGCGACGTCACCATCTCGCTCACGGCATAGCCCGCACCGAACTGCCTGCACAGTTGGCGAAAGGGTCGATCTGTGACACCCGCCATGGGTGCCACAAAGACCGAGTTAGGGAGGACGTAGGGTCCGATTTGCATGAACGAGGGCTGCGAGAACAGAGGATGGGTGAGGCAGGAAGCGAAAGACAATGTGCTTAAAAAGGAGGCACGATTGTAATTGCTTCATATTTGAGCAGGGGAATTATTTGATGCAAAAAATCAAAAATAGAAACCTTTGGCTACACTCTGATTCAAATGCAAGAATGGTTCACACCCCACATCACTCAGCTCTTGGCTTGGCTGGCATTTCCGCAGCACGGTTTGTCAACCGTCTTTCTCATCTCCTTCATCTCTGCAACCCTGTTGCCCTTAGGTTCAGAACCTGCCGTTTTTGGATTGGTCAAACTCAACCCTGATCTATTTTGGGCCGCTATTTTTGTCGCCACGGCTGGCAACACATTGGGCGGCATGCTGAGTTGGTGGATGGGTTATGGCACGCACCGTGCTTTGGACATGGTTCGCAAGCACAAAGCTGAAATGGAAGCGGAGGTTCAAGCGCCCAGCACCAACCTGAACGAGAAAATGCACAAGCGTGCGCTTGAATGGTTGGAAAAGCTTGGACCCAAAGCCTGTCTACTTTCTTGGCTGCCAGGCGTTGGAGACCCTCTTTGCGCCGTGGCAGGTTGGCTCAAGATGCCACTCCTGCCTTGCGCCATTTACATGGCCATCGGTAAATTCTTGCGCTATGTGGTGATGACTTCTTTGCTGCTCTGGGTTTTTTAAATCGCCCTGCCACAGAGGCTTCAAAATTTCACTGCGGTCTTTTTAACGAATGACCAACAAGACCGCAATGAAAGTTAAAAATCCAAGCAATATTTTTCTAAATGAGTCTTCACTCAGGCGATGCCTTAGTTTTTGCCCAGTGGTTAAGCCTATGGCCATGGGCACCAGTGCCAAGACAGAATAGCCCAGGTCAATCACCTCCATGCGGCCAAAGCTGAACATGGCCAAATACAAAGGCCAAGCCGCATTCAAATAAATCACGCTGACGGCCCCTACAAACTCATCTCTTCGCATTTTCAAAGCCAGCATGTAACTGATCATGATAGGCCCCATCAAAGACGATACGCCGCCCAGCATGCCTGACAGCGTGCCCACCAATGCACCCGTCCATCTTTCCTTGTCAGCAGGGATGGTGAAACTGGGTTTGAACATCATCGACACCACGGCCAAGATCACCGCAAAAGCCACCAACATATTGAGTTGCTTGACGCTGAACGACAGCGTCCAGTGCACGGCAATGACTGTCATGATGGCTTGCGTGAGCATGAGGGGCCAGAATCTTTGAAAACTGGCCTTCCAACTCGCCTCTTGCCAAGCTTGCCAAATGTTGGACACCACCACAGGCACAGCCACCAAAGCGATAGCTTGGGTGCTCCCAATCATGAGCGACATGATGGGCACTGCAAACAAGGGCAGGCCCACGCCCAATGTGCCCTTCACAATGCCACCAAAGAGGATGGCAGCTGCGCAAGCGGCAATGATCAGCACCTGGTCGGTGCTGAGTGAAAGTTCCATGGAGAGCTCGATTCGTTGAAAGCGTTAAATGCAGGCGTTAAATTTTGAAAGCTTCAAGCGATTCAGGCGCAAACAACTCTTGAGGGCTGAGTTTGCGAGGCGACAAGCCCTGCTCTTGGTGATAGCGGGTGAAGGTTTCAAGAACGTCCACGTTTTTCTCGAGGCCATACGACCACCAGTCATTGCCAAACTCTTTGCGCGCATCTTCCACATGGGCCGTGAGCCATGGCAGCATGGCTTTCAAGGCAGCCGTTTCGTAGAGGTCTTCATAAGTTTTGCGCTGCGCCTCAATGAAGGCCTTGGTCAGCGATTGCGCAATCCAACGGTTGGCCTCATAGACCTCGCGGCGAATCACAACCGTGTGCATGATGGGGAAAATTTTGGTTTGGCGATAGTACGCGCGCTCAATGTCCACATAATTTTCAAACAAGCGCTTTACTTTGCCGTCCCCTTTTAAGAACGAAGAAGGCATGCGTGCGGTGTAAAGCGCATCTAGCTCGCCGTCGTGCAGCATTTGCGACAAGGTTTGGTGCGGCTCAATGGGATGCACTTGAATGTTGGGCGGCAAATTGAGCTTTTGCTTTTCAATGCGGCCGGTTTCTTCCTCGCCGCCAAACAAATAGGGTTGCGCATCCACAGGCACTCCATAGTGGTCTTGCAAAATACCGCGAATCCAAACGGGTGCCGTCATTTGGTATTCAGGGCTGGCAATGCGTTTGCCAATCAAATCTTTGGGCTCTTTGATGCCTGAATTGGCATTCACATAAATGCAAGAGTGGCGAAAGAACCTAGAGGGAAATACGGGTATGGCAATGAAGGGTCGATCGGGTTTGTGCAATGACACGCAATACGACGACAGCGACATCTCGCACACATCAAACTCACGAAACCTAGCCATGCGGAAGAATGTTTCTTCTACTGGCAAATTCAAGTAGTTCAGGTCAATGCCGTCGACTTGAACGCTGCCATCCATCAGGGCGCGGGTGCGATCGTAATTCCAGCAAGCGAAGCTAAGGGGCAATTTGGCCATGGTGTTTATCTTTAGTTTGAATGAAATATTTATTCTGGTTTCAAGCCAGCCAAAGCCACAGCCTTGGCCAATCGCTCGTTTTCAGACTGAATGGCTTTGGCATAGTCGGCAGGCGAGCTGCCTACGGCATCAATGCCAGCCGTGCCCAAGGTAGCCAGCAATTCAGGATGCTTGTTCACGGCAGCAGCCTCTGCGCTTAAGCGCACAATGGCGCCAGCCGGCGCATTGGCAGGCGCCAAAGCACCAATGACCACCGCAAAGTCAAAGCCAGGAATGATTTCTGAAATGCTAGGAACTTGCGGCATCAACGAAGAGCGCTGCCCTGCATTGCTGCCCAAAATTTTGACTTGGTTGGTTTTGGCAAAGCCAGCCAAAGATGGCAATGCCGAAAACAGACACTCGACTTGCCCCCCAATGAGTGCCGGTACCGACTGGCCAGAACCACGAAATGGCACATGGCGAATGTCCAAATTCAAAGCGGCCTTGATGGCTTCCATGGTGAGGTGGTGACTGCTGCCAATGCCCGACGAACCATAGTTCAACTGATCTGGCCGTGCTTTGACGTACTGCACAAATTCTTGTAGCGTGTTCGCTGGCACTTTGGGATGCACCGCCAAATACAAAGGCGATCTGGCCAACAATGAAACCGGTGCAAAGTCGCGCTTCAAGTCATAAGCCAAGCTTTTGTAAATGAGCGGGTTGATGGAAAACATAGAACCATCGGTGACCAAAAATGTATGGCCATCGTTGGGACTGTTGGCCAAAGCTTGCGCAGACACCGCGCCATTGCCCCCGGGTTTGTTTTCAATCACAACACCCTGACCAATGCGCTCACCAATGCGCAACGCAAAAACGCGCGCCACCGTATCGGGCAAACCGCCTGGGGCATAGGGCACGATGAACTTCACTGGCTTGGTGAAATTGAAGACCGTCTGCGCATTGGAGGCACCCAGGAAGCTTGCCAAAACAGGGGCTGCTGATGCAGCCAAT
>CANFJC010000249.1 GCA_947447245.1 Comamonadaceae bacterium | reverse complement strand
GTTGGAAAACATGCGCCGTGAAGGTTACGAATTGGCTGTCTCCAAACCTCGCGTGGTTTACCGTGATGTGAATGGCGAGCGCCATGAGCCGATCGAGTTGGTGACAGCAGACATCGAAGAAACACACCAAGGTGGCGTGATGCAAGCATTGGGTGAGCGCAAAGGCGAACTCGTGAACATGGAACCCGATGGCCGCGGCCGTGTGCGCTTGGAATACCGCATTCCTGCTCGTGGCTTGATTGGTTTTACCAACGAGTTCTTGAACTTGACGCGTGGCTCCGGTCTGATTTCCAACATCTTTGACAGCTACGAAGCGCACAAGGGTGAAATTGGCGGCCGTAAAAACGGTGTGCTGATTTCCATGGACGATGGTGAAATCTTCACTTACGCCTTGGGCAAATTGGACGATCGAGGCCGCATGTTTGTAAAGGCCAATGATCCCGTGTACGAAGGAATGATTGTGGGCATCCACAGCCGTGACAACGACTTGGTGGTGAACGCAACACGGACCAAGCAGCTCACCAACTTCCGCGTGTCTGGCAAAGAAGACGCCATCAAAATCACACCACCGATTGACCTCACGCTTGAATACGGCGTGGAGTTCATTGACGACGATGAATTGGTCGAAATCACGCCCAAGAGCGTGCGTTTGCGCAAGCGCTTCTTGAAAGAGCACGAGCGCAAGAAAGCTGGTCGCGCTTAATTGGCGATCTTTTAGATAAGACTGACAAGCACCCAAAGTGCTCCAACTCAAACACGGTTACGCAGTCGCCTTGATGGTGCTGGTAACCGCTTTGTGGTCGATGGCAGGCGTGGTTTCGAGGCATCTTGATCAAGCCAGAGGCTTTGAAGTCACCTTCTGGCGCAGCGCTTTCACCGTGCTGGGTCTGATCATCATTCTGACCGCTTGGCAAGGTTGGCGAGTATGGACTCGGCTGCCTTGGCGCAGTCTTTATTTTTGGTTGTCAGGTTTGTGCTGGAGCATCATGTTCACAGCCTTCATGATGGCTTTGACGCTGACTGCCGTTGCCAATGTCTTGATCACTCTTGCATGCGGTCCTTTGTTAACCGCTTTAGGTTCTTGGCTTTTGACTTCAATCCGCCTGCCCCTTCGAACTTGGCTGGCCATTGGTGTTGCAGGAGCTGGCATTGCCATGATGTTTGTGAGTCAATTGCAATTGGGCGATCCCAATTTCCTATTGGGGGTTGGCATTGCACTTTGCGTTCCTTTGGCGGGCGCCACGCAATGGAATCTGACACAACACAGTCAAAAATCTGGCATTGCCATCGATTTGGTTCCCTCTGTTCTTTTAGGTGCCATCATCTCTAGCATCTTGACCCTGCCAATGGCTTGGCCCTTACAAGCCAATGCGCATGACATCCGTCTACTGGCGTTGTTGGGCATTGTGCAGTTGGCGATTCCGTGTACCCTGTCAGTCATCTGCGCGAGGGTCTTGAAGGCACCCGAAGTTTCTTTGCTCGCTTTGCTGGAAGTTATTTTTGGCATTGCGCTGGCTTGGTGGGGCGCCAACGAAGAGCCCCAGCTCAGTGTTTTAATCGGTGGCGGCCTGGTCATTACAGCCTTGTTTGCCAATGAATGGTTTGGATGGAGACAACGCAATGTCTGATGTGAACGTGATCAATCCTTCAGTGAATTCTGAAGGCCTCGTGCGGCATGAAGTGGCAGGTCGGGTCGGTTGCATTACCTTGAATCGAGCCAAGGCCTTGAATGCGCTCACGCTTGACATGGTGCGCTCTTTGACCAGTGCCTTGCTGGAATTTCAGAACAACCCGCAAGTCTTGGCGGTCTTGGTTCGGGGGCAGGGCAAAGAAGAAGCGTTTGGACATTTTTGTGCTGGCGGCGACATTCGTTTTTTCCACCAAGCGGCACTGGCCGGTGATGACAGCTTAGGCGACTTCTTCACAGAAGAATATGCTTTAAACCATTTGATTCACACCTATTCCAAACCCTACATTGCTTTCATGGATGGTGTGGTGATGGGGGGTGGCATGGGCATCAGTCAGGGCGCCAGTGTTCGAATCGTGACAGACAGAACACAAATGGCCATGCCTGAAACGCACATTGGTTTGTTTCCAGATGTGGGCGGCGGTTATTTTCTAAGTAGATGCCCTGGTCATTTGGGTGAGTACTTGGGCTTGACCGGCCAAAAAATCAATGGCCATCAGGCCATTTTGGCTGGGCTGGCCGATGGCCTGATCGAAGCCCAGAGGTTGCCGCTCATTTGGAAAACATTGCTCAACACGCCCTTTGAAAGTGGTGAAGCCGTAGAGCGATGGGTGCAAAGCCAATTTACGAAGTTTGAGCCTGCGCAGTTCCCTGACAAAGCGGCCATCGACAAGTGCTTTGCACTGTCAAGTCCTTTGGAAATCAGTCTGGCTTTAGCGCAGGAAAATTCTGCTTGGGCCGAACAAACACTTGCGAGCCTCAACAAGGCTTCGCCTTTGATGGTGCATGTGGTCTTGGCCCAAATTCGCAAAGCGCGCACCATGGGTTTGGCTGACGATTTGCGCATGGAACGCGACATGGTGCACCATTGTTTTCATTTGCGCCAAAAGAGTGAAACGGTGGAAGGCATTCGGGCATTGGCCATTGACAAGGACCACCAGCCCAAGTGGGCCCATGCGCAGTTGTCGGACGTTGTGCAAGACGAATGGCCGCTATTTTTTGAAAGTCCGTGGACGCAACTGACGCATCCACTTCGTCATTTGAACTGATTCAACTTAGCGGTTGCGGCTTTTCATGGCGCGCTCCACTTCGCGCTTGCCTTCGCGGTCTTTGATGGTGTCGCGTTTATCGTGTTCAGCCTTGCCCTTGGCCAGCGCAACTTCGCACTTGATAAAGCCGGTCTTCCAATGAAGGTTGATGGGCACCAGCGTGAAACCTTTTTGCTCGACTTTGCTGGTCAGGCGGTCAATTTCTTCGCGCTTCAAAAGCAGCTTACGGGTACGTGCTGCTTCGGGGTTGACATGCGTTGAGGCGGTTTTCAGGGGGTTGATCAAACAACCGATGATGTACATCTCTTTGTTGCGAATGACCACATACCCATCTGTCAGTTGAACCTTGCCTTCCCTGACAGCCTTCACTTCCCAACCTTCAAGCACCATGCCGCACTCATGCCGCTCCTCAAAAAAGTAGTCAAAGGCGGCTTTTTTATTTTCGGCGATCAGGCCTGATTTTCCGGGGCCTTTGTTTTTAGGAGGTGGCGTAGCCATGTGTCAGGATCTGCGAAGTGCTTATGTTTGTTGTATTTGCAAGAGGGGTCTCTGAGAAATTACAATCTGCAGAATAAGTCTTATTGTATGAAGAAACTCCTCAAATCTGTTCTCATCTGGTACACCCCAGAAGAAATGTACCGCCTTGTGACGGATGTTGACCAGTACGTGCAATTTTTGCCTTGGTGCAGTCACTCCAAAGTGCTGCAAGTGAGCGAACTTGAGATGGATGCCGAGGTCGGCATCGGCTTGGCCGGTTTCAGCCAAGTTTTTGTCACTCACAATACGCACATTGAAAACCATGAGGTCCGGATGAAATTGGTCAAGGGGCCTTTTTCCAATTTAGATGGCACCTGGACTTTTGACCCCGTGGGTGACAATTCCCAGCGCGCCTGCAAGATCACCCTGTCTCTTGAGTATGGTTTTGCGAGCGCCACTTTGGCCGCTGTGGTGGGCCCTGTGTTTGACAAAATCGCCGCCAGTTTGGTGGATGCCTTTGTCAAACGTGCTGAACAAGTTTACGGATCCGACAGCGCATGATGCAAATTCAATGCCTTTTCAGTCCTGCACCCAGGCAGTTGATCGAAGTCAGTTTGAGCTTGCCAGAGGCCAGCACTGTTTTTGAAGCTGTGCAGTCTTTGAAATTGTGCCCAGAACTGAGCAACCATCTCAAGGCCCTCGAAATGTCGCTTGAAGGTGAACGCGGGCGGGGTATTTGGGGTCGCATCGCCCACTTGAATGACGAACTCAAGCCTGGCGATCGTTTAGAAATCTACCGCCCACTTTTGGTAGACCCGAAAATAGCTCGTAAAAAGCGATTTAAAGGTCAGGGGAAGGGCCGAACGGGCCTTTTTGCAAGACGCAGAATAGGGGCTGTTGCGGGCTATTAAGCCTATTTTGAAGGCTCACATTGAGGCATTGACGAGGGTACAATCCTTTTTTTGGAGCCCTCCCTTATGCGCCTGC
>CANFJC010000248.1 GCA_947447245.1 Comamonadaceae bacterium | reverse complement strand
TGCGCAAGCATGAACGCCGCAGCCCGAAGCTTGGAAGTTCTCACCGCGCCGCCCAGTGTGCCTTGGACCGATTGGGCGGCACAAGCCAACGCCGACTACCTTGCCAACACGCTACCGCAGGCCTTGGCTGGCTTGCCCGCTGACTCTGCGCAAGGCCTTGTCAACATGCCTGAAGTGATTGCAGTTTTGCAGCGGCATTTGCCTGCGGATGCAGTGCTGACCAATGGCGCAGGTAATTTTGCAAGTTGGGTGCACCGGTATTACAAGCATCACGGCCTCAGCAAGGGGTTTAAAACCCAGTTGGCCCCCACTGTCGGTGCCATGGGTTATGGCGTGCCTGCCGGTATTGCGGCCGCGGTGCTCACGGGCCGTGTTGTCTTTACCATCGCAGGGGATGGCGATTTTCTGATGAATGGTCAAGAGCTGGCCACGGCCACGCAGCACGGTGCCAAATCGATTGTGGTTCTCTTGAACAATGGCATGTACGGCACCATCAGGATGCATCAAGAAAGAGATTTTCCAACCCACAACATGGGCTCACACCTGAACAATCCCAACTTCGCCCATTTGGCCAAGGCATATGGCTATGAGGGTGTGCGCATTTCGAAAACAGAAGAGTTTGAGCCAGAACTGATGGCGGCATTGGCGCGAAATCAAGGCACCTTGATTGAGATCATGCTTGACCCCGAAGCCATCACAACTCGCGTTACATTGTCTGCCATCACGCAGAATGCATTGAAGACAAAGTGAGTTGCCATCAGACCAAAAAAAAGCCGGGGTGACCCGGCTTTTTTCATTCGATCAACACTGAATTACTTCAAGTGTTTGCCGATCAAGCCAGCCAATTCAAACATGGTGACTTGCGCTTTGCCAAAGATGGCTTTCAGTTTGTCATCAGCGTTGATGTTGCGCTTGTTGACTTTGTCTTGCAGACCGTGTTTCTTGATGTAAACCCACAACTTGCTCACGACTTCTGTACGTGGCAGAGGAGCTGCACCCACCACAGCAGCCAATGCGGCGCTTGGTGTCAAAGCCTTCATGAAAGCAGCATTTGGGGTGCGCTTTTTAGCGGGGGCTTTTTTAGCTGCTGGCTTTTTGGCTGGAGCAGCTTTCTTGGCTGGCGCAGCTTTTTTAGCTGGAGCAGCCTTTTTTGCAGGAGCAGCTTTTTTCGCTACGGGTTTTTTGGCGGGTGCTGCCTTTTTTGCAGGAGCAGCTTTTTTCGCCGGAGATTTTTTTGCAGTTGCCATTTTGAAATTCCTTAGGTCGGAAGTTGGTTCGCAGCCGGAAACTTATTTATCCGGCTGAGCGCATGCTACTGGAGAAACACGCTGTTTCCAAGGGGAAGTGAAGATTTTTTCCCCTTGTTGTTGTAGATAGCCCTCTCTGAGCGCATTCGGATTTGACAGGCGTGCACACTTGTTGTTTTGAATTCTGAATGCGTGAACGGATTCCTTCTGAAATTTGTTTTTGTAATATGAAATATTGTCCTGTTGCGTTGCATCATTTTTTCTCAATATGAGAAACAATATTTCACTATGAGAAATATTGTTCATAAGTTATTGATATTTAATGAATAAATAAATGTCTTGTATAAGATATTGAATATTTCACAAGTCTTATATAAGACTTAGAATTTCCTCGGTGCCAAAGATTTTTCAAGTCACCCTTGGCCTCAACATCAACCACCTCGAAGGAAATCGTCATGCCACAACATATCGTCGAACAACTCAGCCGCGAACAACAAATTGCCGCATTGGAAAAAGATTGGGCCACCAACCCGCGTTGGAAGGGCATTAAGCGCGGCTACTCCGCCGCAGATGTCGTGCGTTTGCGCGGCTCTTTCCCCATTGAGTACACCTTGGCGCGTCGCGGTGCAGAAAAGCTCTGGGACTTGCTTCACAACGAGCCCTATGTGAATTGCTTGGGCGCACTCACCGGTGGTCAAGCCATGCAGCAAGTAAAAGCTGGCATCAAGGCCATCTATTTGTCTGGTTGGCAAGTGGCTGCTGACAACAACTCCAACGCATCCATGTACCCCGATCAGTCACTGTATCCAGTGGACTCCGTGCCAAAGGTGATTGAGCGCATCAACAACAGCTTCCGCCGAGCCGATGAAATTCAGTGGTCCAAAGGAACAAACCCTGGCGACAAAGATTACACAGACTACTTCGCTCCCATCGTTGCAGATGCTGAAGCGGGTTTCGGTGGTGTGCTCAATGCCTTCGAATTGATGAAGTCCATGATTGCAGCAGGTGCTGGCGGTGTTCACTTTGAAGACCAATTGGCCTCTGTGAAGAAGTGCGGTCACATGGGCGGTAAGGTCTTGGTGCCCACCATTGAGGCCTGTCAAAAATTGATCGCAGCCCGCATGGCTGCTGACGTTTGCGGCGTGCCGACTTTGGTCATTGCACGCACAGATGCTGAAGCGGCTGATTTGCTCACCAGCGACTACGACGAAAACGACAAGCCCTTCTTGACGGGTGAGCGCACCTCTGAAGGCTTCTACAAAACCAAGAAGGGCATGGATCAAGCCATCAGCCGTGCGGTGGCTTATTCAGATTACGCTGACTTGGTGTGGTGCGAAACTGGCACGCCCGATTTGGAATTTGCACGCAAGTTTGCCGAAGCCGTGCACAAGAAGCACCCTGGCAAAATGTTGGCCTACAACTGCTCACCATCTTTCAATTGGAAGAAAAACTTGGACGATGCCACCATCGCCAAATTCCAAAAAGAACTGGGCTCCATGGGTTACAAGTACCAGTTCATCACCTTGGCAGGCATTCACTCCATGTGGTACAGCATGTTTGACTTGGCGCAAGCCTATGTGCAGCGCGGCATGTCGGCCTATGTTGAGAAGGTGCAAGAGCCCGAATTTGAAGCCCGCGACCGCGGCTATTCATTCGTGTCGCACCAGCAAGAAGTGGGTACGGGTTACTTCGACGAGTTGACCACCGTCATTCAAGGCGGCCGCTCTAGCGTGACAGCTTTGACCGGTTCAACAGAAGAAGAACAGTTCCACTGATAAAAACACCTCAGGCAGAGCGTAAAATCTGTCCTGAGCGTTTGAAAACGCGGCATTTGCCGCGTTTTTCATTTATGGCGCCTTCATGGCGCCTTCTTTTTTTCAGTTCGAACATGGTTCAGATCACACTTCCAGACGGTTCATTGCGTGAATTTCCCGGTCCTGTCACCGTGGCAGAGGTTGCTGCCGCCATTGGCGCTGGCTTGGCCAAAGCGGCCTTGGCTGGCAAAGTCGACGGCAAAGTGGTGGACACAAGCTACAGCATTGGCAGCAATGCCCAGCTTGCCATCATCACGGCCAAAGATGCCGATGGCCTTGAAGTGGTGCGTCACTCAACGGCCCACTTGCTGGCCTATGCCGTCAAAGATTTGTACCCTGATGCACAGGTCACCATTGGCCCTGTCATTGAAAACGGTTTTTATTACGACTTCTCGTACAGCCGTCCTTTCACCTTGGAAGATTTGGCTGCCATCGAAAAGCGCATGACCGAATTGGCCAGCAAAGACGAACCTGTGTTGCGCCGTGTGTTGCCGCGTGATGAAGCTGTGGCTTATTTCAAAGGGCTCGGCGAGCATTACAAAGCAGAAATCATTGGCAGCATTCCTTCCAATGAAGATGTGAGTTTGTACAAAGAAGGCGCGTTTGAGGATTTGTGCCGCGGCCCCCACGTGCCCAGCACAGGCAAGCTCAAGCACTTCAAACTCATGAAACTGGCGGGAGCTTATTGGCGCGGTGATAGCAAAAACGAAATGCTGCAACGCATTTACGGCACGGCTTGGACCAGCAAAGAAGATTTGCAAAATCACCTCACACAGCTGGAAGAAGCAGAAAAGCGCGATCACCGCAAACTAGGACGCGAACTCGATCTGTTCCACATTGATGAGCACGCACCGGGCTTGGTGTTTTGGCACCCCAAAGGCTGGTCTGTTTGGCAAAAGGTCGAGCAGTACATGCGCGCTGTTTACCAAGACAACGGCTACTTAGAAGTCAAGGGCCCACAGATCATTGACAAATCCTTGTGGGAAAAAACAGGTCACTGGGACAAGTACCGCGACAACATGTTCACCACCGAGTCAGAGAAGCGTGACTACGCTTTGAAGCCCATGAACTGCCCTGGACACATTTTGATTTTCAAGCAGGGGATGAAGAGCTACCGCGATTTGCCACTGCGATATGGTGAGTTCGGTCAGTGCCACC
>CANFJC010000247.1 GCA_947447245.1 Comamonadaceae bacterium | reverse complement strand
CTTTAGGCAAATCAATGACGTGCTGCTCAATGTGTCTGGCAATATTGGCAGCCACCAAACCCGCGCCTTTTTTCTTAGCTTCAAAAGGGCCTGTTTGTTTGTAAAGCGTGCCAATGACAATGCGTTGCTCATTGTTCAATGAAGGCCAATTGACGGCATCTGGCAAATGATCAAGGGCGAACTCGTCTTCACTTCTTGCGTCAATGATGGCGCTATAGCCACCTGCTTGTCCCAAGGGCAAACACATTCTGGCCATGGCGTCTTTGGCATTGACAGGATTCACGCTCACAAAACGCCTTTCGCGCTGACCTTCAATCCCTGTGACTGGGCTGTTTCAACTCGGCCAATGAGGCTAGCGTGGTCAAAGCCGTGTTGCTTAAAGATGGCCATGACCTCATTGACCGAGGCTTCAGAGCAAGAGACCAACAAGCCGCCGCTGGTTTGGGGGTCTGTGAGCAGGCTCTGTTGCACAGCAGAAAACTGCGTTGGCAATGCAACCTCTGCGCCATAGCCTTGCCAGTTGCGTGCGGATGCACCGGTGATGCAGCCCTGATCTGCCAGCGCTTGAACACCCGTGAGCAAGGGAACTTTGTCCCACTCAAGATGGATGGTGCATTTGGCACCGCGCGCCATTTCAAGCAAATGACCCGCCAAGCCAAAACCTGTGATGTCGGTCAGGGCATGAACACCCTTGAGCTTGGCCAAGTCGGGGCCAGCTGTGTTGAGCTGGGTGGTGTTGGCGATCATGGCTTGGTAGCCAAGATCTGGCAGCATTTCTTTTTTCAATGCAGCAGACAAAATGCCCACGCCAATGGGTTTGCCCAAAATTAAAACATCGCCAACTTGAGCGTCTGCGTTGCGCTTGATGTGATCGGGGTGAACCAGTCCCAATGCAACCAAACCATAGATGGGCTCAACCGAGTCGATGGTGTGACCGCCAGCAATGGGAATGCCTGCTTCCCTGCAAATGCTTTGCCCGCCATCCAAAATTTGGCCAATCACGCTCAAGGGAAGCACATTGACGGGCATGCCGACCAAGGCCAAGGCCATGATGGGTTGAGCCCCCATGGCATAGACATCCGAGATGGCGTTGGTGGCCGCTATGCGACCAAACTCATAGGGGTCATCAACGATGGGCATGAAGAAGTCTGTGGTGGCCACCAAGGCTTGGGTGTCGTTCAACTTGTAAACCGCCGCATCGTCTGAAGTTTCAATGCCAACCAACAATTCAGGGGGCAGGGGCATGGCTGTGGTTGAGCGCAGAATTTCACTCAAAATGCCTGGGGCAATTTTGCAGCCGCAACCCCCTCCGTGTGAGAGGCTGGTCAATCTAGGGCTGTTTGGAAAAGGTGTGGTCATGAAATAGCAAGTGTGCCTAGGTTGGAAAAGGGAAGGCTGTGGCGATTTTGAAAGTGCCTTGATTATGGCAAACCCGACTTGGAGACTTTCATTTTTGGATGAACAATGAAAGTATGGCCTTGTGCCTTGAGTTTCGAGCCATTGACAGGCACCACTTTTCTAGCTTCTGAAGGTTTCCAATGACACATCGCCGTTTTGCCATTTTGAAGATCACCGCCCTGGGTTTAAGCCTGTCGTTGGCAGGCCTTGCCTTGGCGCAAGAGAAGTTCCCATCGCGCCCAGTCACTTTGGTGGTGCCTCAGGCAGCCGGTGGTGCCAATGACGCCATTGCGCGTGTCATCGCGCAAAAACTTTCAGATCAATGGGGTCAAACGGTTCTGGTTGAAAACCGCCCGGGCGCAGGTGGCAATGTTGGAACGGCTTATGCCGCCAAAGCCAAGAACGATGGTTACACCCTTTTGGTCAACGCAGACAGCGCGCAGGTGATCAACCCTGCTTTGTATGCCAAAACTGGTTTTGATCCCGTCAAAGACTTTGACCCTATTGCCCCCTTGGCAAAGGCGGGCTATGTGTTGGTTGCCAATCCGAGCGTGCCTGCCAACAACGTGGCGGAGTTGATTGCTCTGGCCAAATCCAAGCCAGGTGCATTGTCAATCGCCTCTGCGGGCAATGGCACTTTGAATCATTTGATCGGTGAAATGCTTCAAAAGGCCACGGACATACAACTCCAGCACATCCCGTACAAAGCAGCCGCTGCGGCCGCCACCGATGTGGTGGGCGGTCAAGTGCCTTTGTCTGTCCAAAGCATGCCTTCGTCGATTGCTTTTATCCGTGCGGGCAAACTCAAAGTCTTGGGCGTCGTGAATGAAAAGCGCCTTGCTGCTTTGCCCGACGCACCCACCATTGGCGAGACGGTGCCTGGTTTTGGCGCAACCCCTTGGTACGGCTTGTTTGCGCCAGCCGGAACACCCAAAAACATTTTGGTTCAAATTCAAAACGATGTGGCCAAGGCCTTGGATGCCAAAGATGCGCAGGATCGCTTGGCCACTTTAGGCTGCGAGCCTTTTAAAGGCACTGGCGAGCAACTTGCTCAAATTGTGAAATCTGACTTGGTGCGGTGGGCCAAAATTGTGAAAGATTCTGGCGCCAAAATTGATTGAGTTTGCAGCTTGGTCTGGATCATCGGTCTTGACGGCTCACAAGCATCAGACCCCGCCGTGAGGGTGGGTCGGATCAATCCATAGCACCTGTTCTGGTTTTTCGATCGGCTCAATGTCCAGGTTGACCGATACAGCCTGCCCATCGCTTCGGCACAGCACGCACTCCAACACCTCTGTAGCGCTGGCATTGATTTCTTGGTGCGGCACAAAGGGCGGCACGTAAATGAAGTCACCTGGGCCAGCTTCTGCGGTGAACTCCAAATGATCACCCCAACGCATGCGGGCGCGCCCCTTGATCACATAAATCACACTTTCTAAGGGTCCGTGATGGTGCGCCCCGGTTTTGGCGTTGGCATGGATGGTCACGGTGCCCGCCCAGAGCTTTTCAGCGCCCACTCTTGCGAAGTTGATGGCGGCTTTTCTGTCCATGCCAGGGGTGGAGGGTACATTGCCGTCTAGCTGGTTGCCAGGAACAACTCGCACACCGTCGTGTTTCCAATCCGTCGGATTTGTGCTGCCTGAATGATCATGGGTGTGATTTGACATATAAACTACCTGTTCATTAACTTATTGTTGGTCAACTATAGGTTGATTGACGATAAGTTTAATGAAAAATAACAAACAAGAGCTGATTTTGCGTCACATTGTGAGTGTTTGTACAGTCATTTTGCTGCGCGCTCTGAAATTGAGGTAGTCTGACATTTTTGAACTCCCTGAATTGATGATGTCCAGACAAGCCGCCATCCAAAGAGCCATCACTGAATTTGACAATGGTTCATTTCAGCAAGTGCTTCGCCAAAGAATTGCCAGGCCCACTGAAAGTCAAAATCCCGCCAGATCGGCGGAACTCTTGGCTTATTTGACAGAAGACTTGCAGCCCGCATTCAAGGCGATGGGTTTCTCGTGCCGTTTGATCGAGCATCCCAAAGCGAAGGCACCATTTTTATACGCTGAACGACTTGAATCGCGGGACTTGCCTACCGTGCTGGGCTACGGCCATGGCGATGTCATTCGGGGGCTGGAATCTGAATGGCGTGAGGGCTTGTCACCCTGGGCGTTGACCGAATTAGAAGGCCGTTGGTACGGCCGCGGCATCGCTGACAACAAGGGCCAACATTCGGTCAATATGCAGGCCATGGCCTGTGTGCTTGCTGAGCGCGGTGGCTTAGGTTTCAATGCCAAGTTCATCATTGAAATGGGTGAAGAAACTGGCTCTCCTGGTCTCAAAGATGTTTGCGCACAATATGCCGATTTGTTAAAAGCAGACTTGTTGGTCGCGTCCGATGGGCCGCGCCTCAGAGCAGACCGTCCCACGGTATTTTTGGGTTCAAGAGGCTGTATCAACTTTGATCTCAGCATTGAATCCAGATCAGGCGCCCACCATTCTGGCAATTGGGGCGGGCTGATTTCCAATCCCGGTATTCAATTGGCCCACGCCATTGCCAGTTTGGTCACAGACCATGGCGAAATCAAAGTGCCCGAATGGAAACCCAAGGCTTTGCCAGACGCTGTGAGGCGTGTGTTGGCAGATTGTGAGGTCGATGGGGGAGCCAATGGGCCTCAAATTGAACCCGAATGGGGCCAGCCTGGCCTCAGCCCTGCTGAGCGTGTGTTTGGTTGGTGTTCCTTTGAAGTCCTGGCCTTCAAAACGGGCAATCCAGACAACCCGGTCAATGCCATTCCGCCCAGAGCCAAGGCCACTTGCCAACTCCG
>CANFJC010000246.1 GCA_947447245.1 Comamonadaceae bacterium | reverse complement strand
TGTACAGGTAGGGGTTGGCAGCAGGCTCGCCCAATCTGTTTTCAATGCGTGTGGCAGCGTCGCCTGCACTGCCAACCACTCTGAGCATGGCGCCCCGGTTGTCATGCCCCCACAAAATGGCTTGCGGTGCGAGTGCGTTGGGTTTGAAGCGGCCAAAGCCATTCACGGTGGTGGTGCACAAAGACGTCATGCCTTGGCCATGCGCCAACAAACCTGCCAAAAAGTGTGCGCCCATGTTGGACAGCGTGTGACGAGCATCGCTGGCCCGAAGAGCGTGGGCTTCTTGAATGTCTGGTGGAGAAGTCCGTGCAAAAAGATTGCTTCCAGAAGACAAGTCGTAAAGCGATTGGTGCAGGTGCCAACCACTGCTCATGATGTTGTCAAAGGGCGGCCGGCACATGAACGTGGCGTGATAACCCGCGCGCCGCAAAGCTTGTTTGACGGCGCTTCTGAACAACACCATGTTGTCGGCGGCCGTCATGGCATCGGTGACTTTGAACACCGCCTCAACTTGGCTGGGGCCGAGTTCAATTTCTAAAGACAACAAGGGCAAGCCTAAGTCTTGCGCGGTTTGTTTCACAATCCTGAGCGCTGGTTCTGCGCGGTCAAACCACAACTCATTCAACAAGTTGTAGCCAGGATGGATCATGCTGACTTGGGGCGCAGGCCCTGGCCACGAAGCTTGCGCAGGGTCGGCATCGACTCCGTGTTCTGCATCTTTGAGTTTGTAAATGTGAAACTCAACTTCAAGACCGCATTTCATGCCCCAGCCTTTGGCGGCCAGTTTTTCAATTGCGCTTTGCAAAATGCGCCGCGAGTCATGGGGCACGGCTTGACCATTGGGGAACCATGGCTGGCACAAAAGCCAACCGGTTTTTTCAGCCCAGGGCAGTATTTTGAAAGTGGCAGGATCGGGCAGCAGCATGACATTGCTGGCACCTTCAAATCCGGGCAATTCGTTTTTGACATCGGCCTCAAACACTTTGTACACCGTGCGGTCGGAAGTGTCTTTGAGCAGGAGGGTGCTGACCATGCCCATGCCTTCAGCGAAGGCGGTGGCCAACTCAGAGGTCACCCATGTTTTGCCGCGCAAATTGCCGTGCACATCGCACCACACCAAACGTATCCATTCAAGGCCTGAGGCTTGGGCCAAGGCCAGAACCCGTTGAACTTCAGCTTGCCTGTGAGGCGTGTTCTGGCCGCATTGTTCGGCAAAGCTGATGCGTTTTAAATTCATGCGGCTTGGGTCAATGAAGCATGCCAAGGAGCGCCATCGCGTTTGGCTTGCATGGTGTCAGTCGACCATGTTTGCCAATGCTGGGCAGGCGCAATGCCGTCTACGGTGTCGGGCCCTAGGCGCGTAGCGGCCACTTCAGGGTTGGCAAAACCGGGCGGTAATAAACCCGCGGCCACATCGTCAATGGCTTTGGCCAACATGCGCCGGTTGGCAATGATCACTTTGTCGGAGGTGCCCAAATGTTCGCGCGTGCGGTTTTGGATGGCGCCCATGCTTTCGCAAGCCCACTGATCATGCACATTGATGTCGTCTTCGCCCATGCCTAAAAAGGTGCGCGTTATTTGCTCTTCTGGGTTAAAGCCCCATTGGTTGTGCTGGCCAGATTTTGGAATGTAGTCGGGCAAACTGACGGCTTCTAGGCGTTGATTGCGCATGGCCTCTTTGTTGACAGGATCGGCAAAGCTGGTGAACACCGCATACCAGTAAGTGCGTGTGTCATCGACGGGCACGTGCATTTGGGTGATGGTCATGGTTTCCGACAAGGGAATCACAAAGGTGTTGGGAAACAAGGAATTGGTAATGCGAACGTGCGTGAGTTTTTCGTTCAAGGGCCGCAGCGTGGTCAGTTGAAAGCCATAGGGCTTTTCTGCGAAAGAAATATCGGGCTGATCAAACTCGCGCATGACCTTGGTCATGGGCCATTTTTCACCTTCTATCTCGCCGGCACTTGCGCCGCGAAATTGCCTGCCGTAAGTGTCTTCAAGCGAGGCGTCGTTGAAAAAACGGTGCAAGAAAGAAGCATGGGCAGGGTCGATGCCCACTTCAAATGCTTGCAGCCAATTGCAATGCCACAAGCCTTTGAATGCAAAGGTGTGTGTGCCAGGTGCTTTGAAACAATCGACTTCTGGCAAGGGCGGCGGCGTACTGCCTTCAGAGCCCATCCATGCGAACAAAATGCCACTGCGTTCTTGGACGGGGTAATTGCGCTGCTTGATGCGGGTGCACAACACGCTGCCTTGGGGCTCGGCTGGCGTTTCTAGGCACTGGCCTGTGACGTCAAATTTCCAACCGTGGAAGGGACATCGAAGGCCATCGCCTTCATTGCGGCCGTAGGCCAGGTCAGCCCCTCGGTGCGGACAGTCGCGGTCTAGCAAACCAAATTCGCCTTGTGCGTTTTTGAACAAGACCAAATCTTGCCCTAGCAACTTGACGGCCTTGACAGGGCGTATGCCCATGCGGGGATCTAGTGCGGGATTGAACTCATCCAGCAAGGCCACTGGGTGCCAGTAGTGGCGCATGACTTGTCCACAAGGGGTGCCGGGGCCAATGCGCGTGACGCGCTCATTTTGTTCTGCTCTCATCAAATCACTTTAACGCAAAATGCTGCGAAAGAAAATGATTTAAGCTGATGGGCCGTTCATTTCTGGCTCAAGTGCAAAAGATGCGGGCCACACCTTGAAGCAAAGCATGAATTCTGAAAATCTTTTGTTTGTTTATGGCACCTTGCTGTCGGGCCTGAGTAACCATCACCACATGAAAGCTGCGACTTGTTTGGGCGAAGCCCATGTTCAAGCCGCCTTGTTTGACATGGGCGAATATCCGGCGCTCAGTGTGCAGGGTGCGTGGGCGCAAGCCCTCGGCCCTGTGCTGGGCGAGTTGTACCAAATTGAGCCAGCGCAATGGCAGGGTTTGGACGACTTAGAAGAAGTGGACCCTGATTCAATTGAAAACTCCATGTACTTGCGTGTGCCCATTCAGGTGCAATGGAAGCACCCTGCAGGGCCGCAAACTGTGACTGCGCAAGTCTATGTGTACAACTGGTCCTTGGCGGGTCGGCCGCGCATTGAACACGGCGACTTTCGCCGCCATTGCTCAAATCGTTGACAGTGTTGATTCTGTGAGAACCAACTCACCGCGCAATGAATGCGACAAGGCGGTGTCAATTCTCACATCAACCATCTGACCCACCAAGCGCATGCCATTGGGGCCGGCTGGAAAGTTGACAACCCGGTTGCACTCGGTGCGGCCCGCCATTTCAGTGGCATCTTTGCGCGCTGGGCGTTCCACCAAAATGCGTTGAACGGTGTTCAGGCGACTGTCGCCAATGCGTTTCACATTGGCTTCAATGGTGGCTTGCAAATGGTGCAAGCGTTTGAGCTTCACATCATGCGGGGTTTCGTCAAGCAAGTTGGCCGCAGGCGTGCCAGGACGAGGGCTGAAGATGAAGCTGAAACTGGTGTCATAACCCACGTCATCAATGAGCTTCATCATCTTGTCAAAGTCTGCGTCGGTCTCGCCAGGGAAGCCCACAATGAAATCGCTGCTCATGGCCATGTCGGGCCGAATGGCGCGCAGTTTGCGAATGGTGCTTTTGTATTCCATCGCGGTGTAGCCGCGTTTCATGGCCATCAAAATTCTGTCGGAGCCGTGTTGCACGGGCAAGTGCAAATGACTGACCAACTTGGGCACTTTGTCGTAGACATCAATGAGGCGTTGGGTAAATTCGTTGGGATGGCTGGTGGTGTAACGAATGCGCTCAATGCCCGGCATGTCGGCCACGTATTCAATCAAAAGCGCAAAGTCGGCAATTTCGGCGGTGTCGCCCATTTTGCCGCGGTAGGCGTTGACGTTTTGACCCAACAAGGTGACTTCTCGCACGCCCTGTTCAGCCAAGCCTGCGATTTCGACCAACACGTCTTCAAAGGGGCGACTGACTTCTTCGCCGCGGGTGTAGGGCACCACGCAATAGCTGCAATATTTGCTGCAACCTTCCATGATGGACACGAAGGCGGTCGGGCCGTCCATCTTGGCGGGTGGCAGGTGATCAAACTTTTCAATTTCAGGAAAAGAAATGTCGACTTGCGGGCGTTTTTTGGCAGCGCGAGCGGCCAAAAGTTCGGGCAAGCGGTGCAAAGTTTGCGGGCCAAAGACCACATCCACATAAGGTGCACGTTTGATGATGTCGGCGCCTTCTTGGCTGGCCACACAGCCGCCTACGCCAATCAGCACGCCACGTTCT
>CANFJC010000245.1 GCA_947447245.1 Comamonadaceae bacterium | reverse complement strand
GGTCTTCCACCTGCATCACTCCCACCCTCTGCCCAGCCAACACCGAGCTGAGCATGATCTTCTTGCGGTCCATGCAGATGCGGCCACACTCTTGGTTCGACTCCTATAAGTCGTTGATCTGTATGAGGAAAATATTTCTTAAACGGATTTTATGTTTGTTTAAACAAGTAGGTTGGTGCCCTTTAGGCTCTAAAAAGAACCAGATTCAAATGTAGTTCTAACTTAGGGATTACTGAGTAGTTTTAATGGTCGCACTAATTGCGGGCCAATTATTTTCGATTATTTCAAGTAATTGAAAAAAATTCATAGATCACCGTAAGTTTTTAACCTCTAAGCACCTCTAAAGGATAAGCAGATCATTCTGCTTGAAGAGAGTTAGTTAAGGTTTTTGTTTTATGCACATTAATCAACTTTCCCTCCCTTTGTTTCTTTGATCATCAAGAATTACTTTGGAGAATTCAAATGAAATTTACAAACAAATTTTTATTTATCGCCCAGTTGATGCTTACAGCAGGTCTGAGCATGAACGCATTTGCTCAGAATCAGGGCGTGCAAATTCCACAGGGACCAATGACCGCTCACGGCAAGCCACATCATTTGTCTGAGCAGCAAAAGTCTCAGGTGCAGGCTCGCCGTGCTGAGCACCGCGCAAAACGATTGCAAGAGTTGAAGGTATTTCTGCAATTGGAAGGTAACCAAGAGTCAGCTTGGTCAAGTTTTTATGCTGTGATGCAAAGACCCATTGTTAAACCTGAACGATTGAAGCCAGAAGAACTCGAAAAACTTTCCACCTTGGAGCGGATTGACAAAATGATGGCTGTTAAAGCTGAGCGCGATTCGCAAATGAACCAACGCATGGCAGCTATAAAATCTTTTTATGTAAGCTTAAACACTCAACAACAAAAAGTTTTTGATACCCATGCTCTTTCGCAGATCAAACGTTTTGGTATATACCAAGAGCATCGTGGTGATCATCACGGGAAAATGCATCACTGACATTTGCTATTTGATCTGAAAGCAATTCTTTTGAGTTCATTTGCAGACTTGCCTTTAATTAGATGTGGAGAAAACTGTTATGAAGAAGTTAATTGTTTTAGTGCTAATCACATTGAGTGCCTCAGCCATGGCTTACGGACATGGAGGCCATCACCGTGGGTATTGGGCTCGCGGTTATGGCGGTGGTTGGCAGTGGATGGTCCCTACCATCATTGGTGGTGCGATTGTTTACGAAGTTGCTCGTCAGCAGCCTGTTTATGTTCAACAACCAGTTATTGTTCAGCAGCAACCTGTAGTCTTAGAGCCACAAAATCAATCTTGCAGTCCTTGGACAGAGACTCAAAATCCCGACGGTACAGTGACGCGAACCAGAACTTGCACAAAATAAGTATCAGCCAATCAAATTGACTACGAAGAAATTTTCAAAAATACAGAGTATTACTTTGGGGCCTTATGAAACTCACTTTAAATGCGTTTTTAATCCTATGCATATCTACTTTAGTTTCAAACGCGTTTGCATCGTTGCCTGAACCTGTTGATCCTAAGGTATCTGTCAATTTCAGCTTTGATCAACGCATTGCACATACCAGACAACTATACGCCCAGTTGAAAGAGGCAACTTCTGCTGAGCGCTTGGCATATTTTGAGAAGTCAATTGATGCGGTTAAAAAACTAACGCCTGAGGAGCGCCTTGTTTTGAGTCAAAAATTCAAAGCTCAGTGGAAGAAGCTTTCAGATGAACAAAAAAAAGAAATCAAACAAGAAGCCAGAAATTACGTTAACTCTCTTCCAGAAGCAGAGAGAAAAGAATTGAGAAAGCGCAGAGAGAAGATGCATGAGTTCATGTCGCCCGAGGAGAGAAAGCATTGGCCTTAATTGATGTGGCTTGAGTAACTTTCAATTTCCATGAGCGATTTTTCAAATTCGGCATCAGAAAAAAAATTACTGCTTCTGGCTAAAAAAGGAGAGGTACTTGCTGTTAAGTATTTGATGAATTTGTTGTTAAAGCCTGGACATGCCATAGCTTGGCGAATTCTCAGGAACCAAGCGGATGCGGAAGAGGTTGTTCAAGAGGCAATGCTTCAATTGTGGCGCTCAGCCGAACAGTTTGAAGGTAAGTCATCTTTAAAGACTTACTTCACTAAGATTGTGATGCGGGAATGCAACTCATTTTTGAAATATCGCCACAAAAAAGAAAGCTTTGATACTTTGAATGAAACGCATGAAGAGATTGCACATTTTCAAATCGATTTGAGACTTCATCAAGAAATTATTCAACAAAGTTTGGAAAAGTTATCGAGTAAACAAAGAATGGCTTTAGTTTTATGGGTATTTCATGACATGACTGCAGAAGAGATAGGGCAGGTCATGGACTTAAATAAAAATGCTGTTGATCAGCTTCTTTGGCGCGCAAAAGTTTCGCTTAGAAAAGAATTGGCAGAAAGATGATGATGCAAGACGAAACCGAAAAAAAATCTATTAGAAATCTGATGCAAGCTGCAGCCGAGCCTGAAATGCGTCCTGATTTTGAAAGCAGGGTGACGCAGGCATGGCTGGAAAAATCGCATGCAAATCAAGTGGCTGAAAATACTCCCAAGTATTTTCAAATTTTGACATTGCCCTCTCAACAATGGCGATTTGGATTGACTTTGATGCTATTTATAGTGATTGGTTTCGGTTATTGGCAGCACCTTCGTGAGCTAGAGGAATTACGCAAGTTTGATGTGCTCTTGGAGTTTTCAATGGGAACTTTATGAAGCAAATCATTTTCCCCTGCAGTTGCTTATTCGCTTTTTTCTTGAGTGCATTGCTTGCGGCTTGTGGTGGAAGTGGAGGAAGCACATCTGTCGCGGCCAATGATTCAGCAAGCAGTTCGACCAGTTCATCCACCACAACCGTGTCTAATCCTGTGGTGGTGGGAGTCAGCACAACTAGCGATTTTGTTGGAACTTGGGTCATGGGGTCGCCCACTGCAGAAGGTGTTACTTTTAACGTGCACAGTATCGATCAAGCGGGTCTTGTGGCGATTGACTATGGCCTTACTAGTCTCCAATACACACAGCAATTTCAACCTGCTGTTCTAGAAATCGACAAGCCCTTGGAGTTGCGTCTTCAAAATTTGAAGCCTGGAACACGTTACTTTTATCGCTTGTTATTTCAGAGCAGTATCAATAAGCAATGGACTGCCACACCAGAATATGAATTTCAAACAGCCAAGCAAGCGGGACAGTCGTTTATGTTTGCCATTCAGGGTGATTCACATCCTGAGCGTCTGAAAACGCAATTTGATGCAGATTTGTACAAGCGAACCTTGCTGCGCGCTGCAGCAGACAAGCCAGATTTTTATATTTTGAGTGGGGATGACTTCAGCGTTGATACGCTGAATCCGGACACTATCAATGCGGCCCAAGTTCGTGAACGCTATACATTGCAAAGGCCATATTTGAATTTGATTGGTCGAACATCACCACTTTTCTTGGTCAATGGCAATCATGAACAGGCTGCTAGGTATCTATTGAATGGAACGCCAAATAACGTTGCTGTTTGGGCTCAAAATTCACGAAATTCTTTGTATTCTCAACCAGCTCCAGACAGTTTTTACACTGGAAATACAGAGGTGATACCCTATATTGGCTTACTTCGGAATTACTTTTCTTGGACCTGGGGTGATGCACTGTTTGTTGTGATTGATCCCTATTGGGAATCTCCGATTGCTGTAGACAATCAGTTTGGTGGCACAACCAAGCGGCAGAGTATGTGGGATGTGACTCATGGCGATGCACAATATGCTTGGTTAAAAAGAACCCTCGAGCAAAGTAAAGCCAAATTTAAATTTGTATTTGCTCACCACGTCATGGGTACTGGTAGAGGTGGTATTGAATTGGCCAAGTTGTGGGAGTGGGGGGGTGAAAGCCAAAATGGTCAATTTGATTTTGTGACACAACGGCCATCTTGGACAACGCCCATTCACCAACTCATGGCGGCCAATAAAGTGAGTATTTTCTTCCAAGGGCATGATCACATTTGGGTCCGGCAAAAGCTAGATGGTGTGACCTACCAAACATTGTCACAACCTGCAGACCCCAATTACACCCTGTGGAATGCAGATGCTTACCTTACGGGAGATAAGTTTCCAAACACAGGCTACACACGCGTGAGTGTGAGCCCCAATCAAGTCAAAGTTGATTACGTCAGACCTTACCTCCAAAAAGATGAAGGGCCCGGTAAGGTACATGGCGAGGTCGCTTTTACTTACACATTACCTTG
>CANFJC010000244.1 GCA_947447245.1 Comamonadaceae bacterium | reverse complement strand
GCTTGTGGGCGATTTTCAGGCATCTTCAACCAACGAATGGCATCTCGGTAAGCGCGAATGAAACTGACCACTTGCGCTTCATTGCTGGCAGCCCAACTTCTGCGGGATGCTCCCACAATGCCCATGTAGTTGCCAATGGTTGAGCGGGTGGTGGCCAATTGGTTGAAGCCTCTGTTCTTGGCCTGCAAATCAAATGGGGCCCGCAACATGGTGGCCGCATGTTGACCTTCCATGAGTGCGGCAAAGCGTCTGTCGGTGCCGCCAGCGCGCGCCCATTGCACATCCGATTCCTTGATGCCGTTTCGGGCCAACATGTCTCTCAATGCAAATGAGAATCCATTGCTCATGGCGTCAACTGAAATGGTTTTGCCTTTTAAGTCGGCAAAGCTTTTGACATCAGGGGCGGCTACCAAACTCAAGAAACCATCGTCCGAGCCCATAAAGCCAAAAAAGTCGCTGGGCGGGTCAAATTTCAACTCGCCTTGGCCTTCTTGGTAGGCCAGGATGTTGTCTAGCGCCGTAATGGCCACATGGTACTTACCCTCCATCAGACCAGAGAACACCTGTTTGGAATCGGCCGTGATGGTGTGCTGAACCTCAATGCCGTGTTTTTTGAAGAAGCCTTGGTCCTTGGCAGCCCAGAGTGGCAGGTTAAAGCCGCCGCCAAAGCTGATGACCTGAATGGCGCCCGGAATGGGGGCTGCTGGGGTAGCGGCAGGCGTTTGGGCATTGGCGCTGGCCAGGGCCCAGAAGGGAAGGCAGGCCAAGAGGCGGCCTAGCGCTCGTTTGTTCAAGTTCATCATGTCTCCTACAGTTGTGAGTTGTTAGGCTTGTCTTATGAGTATTTGTACGATGTCCTCGGGCAAGCTCAGACTTCATAATAATCGTCAACGCTAAATTTTGCTCACGCCCTTCTGGAGTTTTTGATGACCTATGTAACCCGAGAGAACATCACCGATCAAGTCTTGGAAGTTTTTGAGAGAACTCCAGACCCTCGCCTGCGCGAGGTTATGCAGTCACTCGTCAAGCACCTTCATGCCTTCATTCGCGAGGTAGAGCCTTCCGATGAAGAGTTTGAATTGGGCTGCAAGTTTGTGGTGGGCTTGGGGCAAAACACCAGCGAGAAAAAAAACGAAGCCATTTTGGCTTCCGATATTTTGGGCGCCTCTACCTTGATCACCCTGATCAACAATGTGAAGCGCGCAGAAAGTGCGGGCAAGTACCAAACTGAATCGGCTTTGCTGGGCCCCTTCTGGCGCAAAAATGCACCGATTTATGAACCTGGCAGCAACATCTCTCATGGGCCAGAGTCCAAAGCTCAAGATCAGTTGTTTGAAGTCACGGGCCACGTGCGCGATGCGCAAGGCAATCCCATTGAAGGCGCAGAAGTCGATGTGTGGCAAGCCTCCCCCCTGGGTTTTTATGAAAACCAAGACGAAGAACAACCCGACATGAATTTGCGCGGCCGCTTCAAAACAGATGCCAAGGGCAAGTTCAATTTCAAATCAGTACGGCCCTCAGGCTACCCTGTGCCTGTAGACGGCCCGTGTGGCGATTTGCTGCGCGCACAACTGCGCGACCCCTATCGCCCTGCCCATGTGCACTACATGATTTCCAAACCTGGCTATCAAGTGTTGATCACGCAGGTGTTTGCCGACGATGACCATCGCCTGCACACCGATGTCACTTTTTCTGTGGTGGAAAGCTTGGTCGGCCAATTCAAAAAACGAACAGGCGCTGGCGAAGTTGGCTATTCACTCGACTACGACTTTGTACTGCAGGCCGGCGAAACGCATTTCCCAATGCCGCCCATCCCTTAAGCGCGCAAGCTGCAACCCTTTAAATACATTGAAAGCACACCATGAGTTTTGAACCGGTATCCAAATTAGACGGGCATGTTGCCGTCATCACAGGGGGCAAAGGTGCCATTGGTTGGGCCACAGCCAAGCGGCTGGCCGCCTTGGGCGCACGCATTGTTTCCATTGACCGCTCTGAACCTGAAAAAGTACAAGCGCTTTTAGACACGCTGCCCAAAGTGGCTTCGGGAGCTCACTTTGCACTCACGGCATCTATCTCAGACTCGGCTGCATTGAATGCAGCAGCTGATGCTGTGAAGCAACGTGCAGGACGCTGCGACATCTTGGTCAACAGTGCAGGTTTTACGAAGCCCGTGGCGGCCAACGATTTAGAAGGTTTAACCGACGAGTTGTTTGACGCAGTGATGCAAACCAATTTGCGCGGTGTGTTTGCCACCATTCGCGCCTTCACGCCCTTGCTCAAAGCCAACGGCGACGGGCTCATTGTGAATGTGTCTTCCATTGCGGGCTTCACAGGTGCTGGCAGCAATTTGGCCTATGCCGCGTCCAAAGCAGGTGTCGATGTGCTAACCAAAGGATTGGCCAAAGCACTGGCACCGCACATTCGCGTTTTGGCTGTCTCACCGGGCGTGGTTGATTCATCTTTCGTGCCTGGGCGTGGCGCAGATTTCAACGAAAAAGCTGCCGCCACCATTCCCCTCAAACGCATTGGCCATGTCGACGACACCGCCTCGACCATTGAGGCCTGCGCCACGACCTTGCGCTTTGCCACCGGCTCTCGCTTTGTGGTTGATGGCGGAAGGAGTTTGTGAATGTTTGATCAGCCAACTCTCATCACTTGCGCCATCACGGGCAACATCACCAAACCAGAGCAAACACCTTACTTGCCCGTCACGCCGGAACAAATTGCCAATGAGTGTTTGGCCTCGGCAGAAGCGGGTGCCGCTGCAGTTCACATTCATGTGCGCGACCCCGCCACTGGCCGCCCCTCCATGGAACTTGAGCACTACCGCGATGTGGTAGACCGCATTCGCAAGCGCAACAAATCTCTCATCATCAACCTGACTACGGGGCCAGGTGGCCGGTTTGTGCCAGATGCCAATGACCCCAAAATTTACGCGCCTGGCACCACCTTGGTTCCGCCAGAAAAACGGGTGGCGCACATTGCCATCATCAAACCCGACATTTGCTCTTTGGACTTGAACACCATGAACAGCGGGGCTGATGTGGTCATCAACACGCCGCGCAATGTGCGCATCATGGCCAAGATCATTCGAGACAGCGGTGTGAAGCCTGAGCTGGAAATTTTTGACTCGGGTGATTTGCACTTAGCGCGCGACCTGATTAACGACGGCACCCTCGATGGGCCAGGCATGTGGACCTTTGTGTTGGGCGTGAAATATGGTTTTGCTGCCACGCCCGAAACCCTGATGTATGCACGCAATTTGTTGCCCGCTGGCGCCATATGGTCATCCTTTGGCTTAGGCCGTTCCGAGTTTCCCATCGTGGCCCAAAGCTGGCTGTATGGTGGCCATGTGCGCGTTGGCATGGAAGACAACATTTACCTTGAAAAAGGCGTGCTGGCCCAAAGCAATGCGCAGTTGGTGGCCAAAGCGGCCGACATCATCAAGCAGATGGGCGGACAAGTGGCCAACACCACTGAAGCTCGTCACATGCTTCAATTAATTCCTGCTTAATTCCATTTCAGCCTATACCAAGTTCAAATCAATGAGTTCTGAGTCTCCTTCTTACGCGCTGCACCTTGCAGCCAAAGCCAGCGACATCGACACGCTGCAACTTGATTGTCAACACCAAGTCATGCCTTCAATTGCAGAAGGCGAAGTGGTGGTGCAAGTCATGGCCGCTGCTGTGAACCCTAGCGATGTCAAAGCCACGCTGGGCATCATGCCGCACGCCGTGTTTCCCAGAACACCAGGACGCGACTTTGCAGGCATTGTGGTGGAAGGCCCAGCTGCTTTGAAGGGCCTCAAAGTCTGGGGCTCTGGTGGCGACATTGGCATCACGCGCAATGGCAGCCATGCCCGCTATTTGGTGCTGCCAGTCGCAGCCGTGAAAGAAGTGCCAAAGGGCATCAGCATGGAAGAGGCCGGCGCAGTCGGCGTGCCCTTTGTCACAGCGTGCGAGGGCTTTAGCCGCGCAGGTGGCGTGAAAGCGGGCCAAACGGTGGTGGTACTGGGCGCCAACGGCAAGGTGGGACAGGCCGCCGTTCAAATTGCAGCCCGTGCAGGTGCCAAAGTGATAGCCGTGCAGCGTCAAGATCATTTAGAAGGTTTTGCTTGTGCCGATGTTGAAGTCATTAACAGCACGCACATGGAGCCGGCTACGCGCATCATGGATTTAACGGGTGGCAAAGGTGCCAACCTGGTCTTCAACACGGTTGACAAAGTCTATTGGGAAGTGGGCCATGCGGTCATGGCCAAAGGCGCCACACAAATTTTCAT
>CANFJC010000243.1 GCA_947447245.1 Comamonadaceae bacterium | reverse complement strand
GTCGAGCCAGCGATTGAATTTCCAGCCACAGCCCGAGACAATGCCCACATGTTGAAAGCCCATCGACTTGTGAACGCCAATCGAGCCTGCATTGCCTGAGTCACCGATCACGGCGATCAGCTTGCGGATCCCTGTTTTTTCTGCGGCTTGGCACAATTCGGCCAAAAGCATGCGACCCCAGCCTTTGCCAGCCGTGTTGGCCGCCAAATAAATGGAATCTTCGGCTGAAAATCGATAGGCTGGCCGGGGCTTGAACCAATTGCAGTAGGCAAACCCCAGCACTTCGCCGTTTTCCTCCAGCGTCAGATAAGGCAGGCCTTTGCTCAGCACGTCCTCTCTGCGGGCGGTCATTTCTGCCAGACTGGGGGGCTCGATTTCGAAAGTGCCCGTTCCATTGAGGACGTGGTACTGGTAAATGGCCGTGATGGCGGCCATGTCAGAGGCTTGGCTAGGTCGGATGCTTGGCATTCTTAAACTCCGGGTTATAATCAGCGGCTTTTCAGTGTGTCATTGGCCGGGTGGCCAGTTGCGTGTCTCAAACGCTGAAAGAATTTGTGGGATGGCAGTTTTTGCTTTCCCAACACCACCCTAGGATAAATCATGGTTGTCATTCGTCTTTCTCGTGGCGGTTCTAAAGCCCGTCCATTTTTCAACATTGTTGTGGCCGACAAACGTGTTCGCCGCGATGGCCGCTTCATTGAGCGCATTGGTTTTTACAATCCAATCGCCAAGGATACAGAAGAAGGCCTGCGCGTTGTGCAAGATCGTTTGACATACTGGACCGGCGTAGGCGCTCAAGTGTCACCTACCGTTCAGCGTTTGGTTAAACAAGCTGCCGCTAAAGCCGCTTAATCGGTTTTTGGCAACGCCAAAGGCTTTGTAGTGCTACCCCATTTAGAGTTTGCCGAAATGCCGGCAGACGCCATCGAAGTGGGGCGCATTGCAGACGCTTGGGGCATCAAAGGCTGGTTCAAAGTCTTGCCCCACAGCGCCTCACCCGAGGCGCTTTTTTCATCGAAGCGATGGTATTTGTTGCCCTCAGACCGCAATGTAGGCGGCAACAAATCACCCAGTCAAAAGGCTGCCGCTGCAAATTCTGCCAGCCTTGCCCAACCCGTACTGCTTAAGATCCAAGAAGCCAAAGACCATGCCGACACCGTGGTGGCCTGTTCATTGGACGTGGCCGACAGAAACCAAGCCGAAGCGCTCAAAGGCGCTCGCATTTTTGTGCCTCGCTCTAGTTTTCCAACGGCAGGCGCCGATGAATACTATTGGGTGGACTTGCTAGGACTGGATGTGGTCAACCGAGAAGGTGTGGCGCTGGGTCAAGTGAAAGATTTGATGTCCACCGGTCCTCAAACAGTTTTGGTTTTAGCTCTGGCTTCGGACGAAGAGGGCAAGCCCGCGACAGAGCGCATGATCCCTTTTGTGGCGGCCTTTGTAGACAACGTGGATCTGCCTGGACGCTTGATCACCGTTGATTGGCAGTTGGACTATTGAGTCTGGAAGGGCGAGTCATGCGCTTTGACGTCATCACCCTGTTTCCTGAACTTTTCGCGCCGTTTTTAAGCTCAGGCATCAACCGACGTGCCTTTGAAACGGGCGCTGTCGAACTGAAATTGTGGCAACTGCGCGATTACGCCGATGGCACTTACCGCCGTGTGGACGATCGCCCTTTCGGCGGCGGCCCTGGCATGGTCATGTTGGCTGAGCCGCTCGAAAAATGTTTGCTGGCCATTCGACAAGACAGGGCACTCAAGAACCCACTTGAACAACCTGTACCGGTGGTTTTGTTTTCTCCCATTGGCCAACCACTGAACCATGCGGGCGTTGAAGAATGGTCCCAAAGTGAAGGTGCCATCTTGATTTGCGGCCGGTATGAAGGATTGGATCAGCGCTTCATTGATGCCCATGTCGATGTTCAAGTCAGTTTGGGTGATTTTGTGTTGTCGGGCGGAGAAATTGCTGCCATCGCTCTTTTGGATGCTGTTGCGCGTTTACAGCCCGGCGTTTTGAATGACGAAGGCAGTCACCAAATGGACAGCTTTAACCCCGCGCTGGATGGTTTGTTAGATTGTGGGCATTTCACACGTCCCGAAGTGTGGAAGGGCGTGACGGTTCCAACTGTGTTGATGTCGGGGCATCACGCTGACATTGCCAAGTGGCGCCGCCAACAAAGCTTGGTGCTCACCCAAAAATACAGGCCAGATTTGATTCTCGGTGCTAGGCTGGCAGGCAAATTAAGCACCCAAGATGAAAACTTTTTATCTCATTTGGGTGCTGCTGGCTTGGTTGAAAACAAATCGGATTAACTTGCTTGCCCTCGGCTGAAGAGGGCTGTAAGTAGCTCCAAAAGAAAGCTATAATCAAAGGCTTTTCGATCCTCTGCCCGCCGCAGTTGTTGCGGTTGAATTTGGCTTTTGCGGCCAAGTGCAATCAGCATAGAAGCTGCCTTTAGCGTAGCGTTGTGCACGATCGATAGACGAAAGAGCTCAATATGAATTTGATTCAAACTCTCGAGATGGAAGAAATTGCCCGTTTGGGTAAAACAATTCCTGACTTCATGCCTGGTGACACCGTGATCGTTAGCGTCAACGTGGTTGAAGGTACACGCAAGCGCGTTCAGGCTTATGAAGGTGTTGTGATTGCCAAGCGCAATCGCGGCTTGAACAGTGGTTTCACTGTTCGCAAAATTTCAAGTGGTGAAGGCGTGGAGCGTACGTTCCAAACTTACAGTCCCTTGATTGCCAACATTGAAGTCAAGCGCCGTGGCGATGTTCGCCGCGCCAAGCTGTACTATTTGCGTGATCGCAGCGGTAAGTCTGCACGCATCAAAGAAAAGTTGCCACAACGCGCTGTTAAAACAGCGGCCGTTACAGCGTAAAGTAAGACCAGAGGTCCTTCTGGGATCCTCAATAAAAAACCGCCAAGGCTTTCGCCAAGGCGGTTTTTTTACGCCCCTGGTTTAGCAGGGGCGTGGGGTAGACGAATTAACCGCGTGTGATTTTCAACACTTTGGCGCCTGTGCGCTTGGGTGCTGCATGTCCGCCCGCATTGTGTGGCTTGAAGTTGCCAGCACCCATGACTTTAGGGCCGCGTGCAGGACGATCGCTGGCACCGCCGCGCGCATTGTCACGGCTTGGTGCGCGTGGGGCACGGCTGTCGCGTGAGTCAAAGCGGTTTTCGCCGCGTGAATCAGGGCGATTGTCGGGCCGTGCGTCTTGGCGCTGATCGCCACGGGGTTCAAAGCGGGCCTCGCTGCGAGGCGCGAAACTGCGTTGTTCGCCGCGGAAGTCGCCGCGAGGCTCAAAGCGTGTTTCTGGACGTGTATCGCCGCGACCTTCAAAACGAGGAGCGGGTGCACGGTTTTCAAAACGATCACCACGGCCTTCGAAGCGATCACCGCCGCGATTGCCTTCAAAGCGAGGCGCGCCACGTGACTCAAAACGATCGCCACCCCTATTGCCGCCAAAGCCGCCACCACCGCCACCAAATGGACGGCCACGGCCACCACGGTCGCCGCGGTCATTGCCGCCACGGCCGCCTGGACGGCTTTCTGGGAAGTTTTGTTTGGGCTCCATGCCAGGAATCACTTCGGCTTTGAACGGTTGGCGGCTGTAAGCCTCAATGTCCAAAATTTTGCGACGGTCGCGAATTTCAGCAAAAGTGATGGCCAAGCCATCGCGACCGGCACGGCCCGTCCGACCAATGCGGTGTGTGTAGTCTTCGGCTTTCATGGGCAGGCCAAAGTTGAACACGTGTGTGATGGTGGGCACGTCAATGCCGCGAGCAGCTACATCGGTCGCCACCAAGATTTGAACTTGACCATTGCGCAAAGCCATCAAACGGCGATTGCGCAAACCTTGGCTCAAGGCGCCGTGCAAAGCAACGGCATCAAAGCCGTCTTGCTGAAGATCAGCAGCCAAGCCATCACACTCGATTTGTGTGCTGGCAAACACAATGGCTTGATTGATGCCGGCATCACGCAACCAATGGTCAAGCAACTTGCGTTTGTGTTGTGCGTTGTCGGCCCAGAACAAAACCTGCTTGATGTTGCTGTGTTTTTCTTGAGGTGAATCGATTTGGATTTTTTGAACCGATGAACCACCGTCGTGCATGACGCGCATGGCCAATTGCTGAATGCGCGGTGCGAACGTGGCGCTGAACATCATGGTCTGCTGGCGCTGGCTGGTGAGTTGGTTGATGTCGGCCAGGTCGTCAGAGAAACCCAGGTCCAACATGCGGTCGGCTTCGTCAACCACCAAGAACTTCACTTTGTCGAGCTTGATTTGCATCGAGCGTT
>CANFJC010000242.1 GCA_947447245.1 Comamonadaceae bacterium | reverse complement strand
GTCGGAACTCAAGGATTCTTTGTGATCTGACTGATAAGACCTCAAAGAAGTGATGTCCATTAAAGAAGATCCATTTGTTGACAGACAGCGTTTGTAAAAGCCTTGGTGCCAAGTGGCCCGCCCAGGTCTTTTGTTCTTAAGTTGGGGTTGCTCAACACGGCATCGATGGCGGATTCAATTTGCTGCGCTGCCACGTGAAATGCATGCTTGTTGTGATGAATGGCCAGCCAGTCAAGGAGCATGGCTGCAGATAGCAAAAGCGAAGTTGGGTTAGCAAGGTCCTTGCCTGCAATGTCAGGCGCAGATCCATGACTGGCTTGCGCCATGCAGTGCGTTGCACTGGCGTTCACAGAGCCAGCCAATCCAAGGCTGCCAGAAAGTTCGGATGCTTCGTCAGACAATATGTCCCCAAACATGTTGGTGGTCACCACGACATCAAACCTGGCTGCATCGCGCACCAGCAGGGCGGCCATGGAGTCCACCAATTGCTCGTCATATTGAACCTCTGGAAATTCCGCGGCCACCTTGCGAACCTCTGCCAAAAAGAGGCCATCTGAAACGCGCATCACATTTTGTTTGTGGACGGCAGTGACATGCTTACGGCGTTGCATGGCCAATTCAAAAGCAGAGCGGGCAATGCGCGAACTGGCTTTGGCGGTAATTTTTCGAATCGCCAATGCTGTGTCAGATGTGGGCATGAATTCGCCAGAGCCAGAGAACATGTTGCGATCTGCATAGAAGCCCTCGGTGTTCTCGCGCACGATGACCAAGTCTATGGGTGTTCGGCCGTAATGCGGAATGCCAGTCCTTGAGCGGCTAGGCCGAATGTTGGCATACAAATCCAATTGGATGCGCAATTCTCCAGATGGATTGATACCGCCCTGTGCACGCAAAGGATAGTCTTGGTGTGACACGGGCCCCAAAAGAATGCCGTCTGCTGCACGACATGCTGTCAGTACGTTTGGCAAAAAAGTAGTGCCATGCAATGCCAGTGATGGAAGGCCAACAACATGGTGCTCATAACTCAAGCCCAGTCCAAATTTGGCATCTGCAGCGTTCAATACTTTGAGCGTGGCTTCGACAATTTCGGGACCAATGCCTTCTCCTGGCAGGACTGCAATTTTCATGAGTGGAACCTGTTCATTGTTCAATCAATTTTCAAACCAGCGTCTAGTACGACTTTGCGCCAACCGTCTAGTTCATGTTTGATAGAAGAGCCAAACTCGGCGGGGGTGCCTGCGAATCGCTCGGCGCCTTCTTCCTCAAAGCGTTTGACCAAGGCCTCAGTTGCTGTTGATTCGTTGATGGCACGGTTGAGAATGGCCACAATGTCGGCAGGCAAATCTTTGGGACCCACAATGCCCCACCAAGTGCCCACTTCAAAAGATTTAACGCCACTCTCCATGACTGTTGGCACATCGGGAAAAAGCTTGGAGCGGCTTTTAGAGGTTGTCGCAATGAGTTTGACTTTGCCCGCTTTGACCTGGCTCAGGATGGTGGGCACCGTCGCAAAAAAGATCTGCGCCTGTCCGCCAATCAGGTCCATTGTGGCAGGCCCACTCCCCTTGTAGGGGATATGGGTCATTTGGGTGCCAGTTCGCTGTGCAAAGAGTTCTCCCGACAAGTGATTGATACTGCCTTGTCCAGCGGACACGTAATTGAGCGAGTTGGGATTGCGCTTGGCGTTATCGATCAAGCCTGTAACTTGGGTGATACCCGTTTGCGGGTTCACGACCAATAAAAGAGGGCCACTCCCAACTTTTGAAATGGGAGAAAAGTCTTTGTTGACGTCATAAGGCAGTTTTCGATCGGTTGCAGCAGCAGTCACAAACGTAGAAGTCACAAACAGCAATGTATGCCCATCGGGCTTGGCTTGTGAGATTTGTTGAGCTGCAATAGCTCCCCCAGCACCGCCT
Source organism: Comamonadaceae bacterium (assembly GCA_947447245.1). Lineage (GTDB taxonomy): Bacteria > Pseudomonadota > Gammaproteobacteria > Burkholderiales > Burkholderiaceae_C > Limnohabitans_A. Next base: position 2,399 of record CANFJC010000242.1, on the reverse strand, counting down.
TTGTTGTCAACCACAACTGGAACCCCCAGCTTGTCTGCCAAGGGCTTGGCCAAGTCTCTGGCAATGGCATCAGTGCCGCCACCTGGCGCAAAAGGCACGACCAAGGTGATAGCCCGTTTTTGAGGGAAAGATTGAGCTGAAACCGGTGCAGTCATGCCGAAAATCAGCACCAACGCAAAAAGGGATGAAATTTTTTTCATGAAAAATGATCGAACTTGAGCGTTCCGCAGTAGACCGAGTATTTTTACACCAATCCCCAATTGGGGTCAGATCAACATTAAATAAATAAGTTCTCGGGAAGACCTAGTAAAAGCCCGCGTATATTTATGCTGAGCTTTGATGCCAAATAAGTTCTTTTTAACCATTGTCGCGAGTTTGAGTGCTTGAAAAGCGGCAGCATTCACTCCATCAAATGAGGAGGCTCAGATGTTTAGATTGGTATTTTCAGCAGGTTTTACCCGCCTGTTAAAGCTTTCTTTTTTGATATCTTTATCCCTATTTTTAAGTGCGTGCGCATCCAAAATGACCATGAGTGAGACACCTATTTCTTCTCAAAAAAATGCTCAAATCCTCACTGAAGATTTCATGATTCTGAGCGATGAAACTGGCATCAATCTTTATGTGCGAAATAAACGACTAGCATCCACCACACAATTTCACAAAGACAACGTTTTGCTGTTTGTCCATGGCGCGACCTATCCTTCTGAAACTGGTTTTGATCTGAGATTGGATGGACTTTCTTGGATGGATGTTCTTGCCCAACAGGGCTTCGACGTTTACATGCTTGACATCCGTGGCTATGGAAAATCTTCCCGCCCAGCTGCAATGGATCAACCGGCTTTACAAAATCCTCCCATTGCTGACACAGACACTGCTGCGCGAGACTTTGCTTCTGCTGCCAATTGGATTAGACAACGGCGTGGGCTGGACAAGATCAACGTGATGGGGCATTCATGGGGCACAGCAACTACTGCCCTATACACCACACGTCATGCTGACAAGGTTAATCGCTTGGTCTTATATGCCCCAGTGTGGTTGAGAAAGTCAGCATCACTCACAGATTCTGGTGGTGCATTGGGCGCATATAGAACAGTCACAATTGAAGACGCTTTCAAACGCAAGAACACAGGTCTTGTGCCTGGTCGAGAGCCGCAACCTAAAGAATGGTTTGACGCATGGGCTGAAGCTACTTTCGCATCCGATCCAGTTGGCTCAAAAGCAAATCCTAAATATGTCCGTGCACCGAATGGCAGTGTGAAAGATGGTCGTTTATTCTGGAGTGCAGGTAAACCGGTCTACAACCCTGAATTGATCACAGTACCCACCCTGCTCATTTTGGCCGAATGGGACGCAGATACGCCTCCCTACATGGCAGAAACATTGTTCCCACTCTTAACTCGATCGCCAGGCAAAAAGCTGGTGATTTTGAGTGAGGGTACACACGGCATCATGAACGAGGTCAAACGGTTTAGCCTCTTCAATGAAGTGACCCGCTTTTATCAGGACAGTTCCCTGTCTCAGCCTCAATAAATCAATTAACCTAAAACGAAAGACACATCATGAATCGCAGATTTCTAATTCTCAGCAGTGTTCTATTGACCAGTTTCGCTCTTTTAGGTTGCTCGACAGCACCTCAAGGCCCCGGTTGGATAAGCCTCCTTGATGGTGATAAAGGTTTAGAAAATTGGAACAGGCTGGGCGATGCCAACTGGCGTGCAGAAAACAATGCAATCACAGCCGACAAAGGTGCAGGTGGTTTCTTAGTTTCTAAAAACAGCTACAAAGATTTTGTCATTTATGCAGAATTTTGGGCTGCTACCAATACCAATAGTGGCATTTTTATCCGTGCTTCAGATGCGCAAAAAATAACGGCTGACAATGCATACGAGGTCAATATTTGGGACATTCGCCCTGATCCAAGTTATGGAACGGGTGCCATTGTTAACTTTGCCAAGGTTCCTGTACCACTTGCAAACAAAGCAGGTGGCCAATGGAACACCATGGAGATCACCGCAGCAGGTTCATTAATGACCGTTAAGCTCAATGGCAATGTGACAGTGACTTTGAACAATGATCAGTTCAAAAGCGGACCGTTTGCGCTTCAATTTGGGCCAGGCGTCAACAATGCGCTTGGAGGACCCATTCAATGGCGCAAGGTAATGATCAAGCCTTCTTAAATTAATGTTGATCTGACCCCCATTATTTTTATTTTCTGGAGCCTTTTTATATGAAGCTGTCTGTGAATGGAAAGAGTCATACGCTGGATGTCGAACCAGAGATGCCCTTGCTTTGGGCGTTGCGAGACGAACTTGACATCAAAGGTCCTAAATTTGGCTGTGGTATCGCTCAATGCGGATCCTGTACGGTCTTGCTGAATGGTGAGCCCGTTCGGTCATGCT
>CANFJC010000241.1 GCA_947447245.1 Comamonadaceae bacterium | reverse complement strand
ATGCAAAGAAAGGCCTCGCTGCCTTGTGCATCGGTGGCGGTATGGGCGTGTCATTGACACTCGAGCGTTAATTTTTCAGAAACTAAAAACTCATCAACTTAGGAGACAAATCCATGAGCCAAAAAGTAGCATACGTCACAGGTGGTATGGGCGGCATCGGAACCGCCATTTGCCAGCGCCTTCACAAAGAAGGTTTCAAAGTCATTGCGGGTTGCGGCCCAACACGTGACTTCACCAAGTGGTTGGACGAACAAAAAGCATTGGGTTATACCTTCTATGCATCCGTGGGCAACGTGGGTGATTGGAATTCAACCGTCGAAGCTTTTAGCAAAACCAAAGCCGAGCACGGCACCATTGATGTGTTGGTCAACAACGCCGGCATTACCAAAGACCGCATGTTCTTGAAAATGTCGCGCGAAGACTGGGACGCTGTGATTGAAACCAATCTGAACTCCATGTTCAACGTCACCAAGCAAGTGGTTGCCGACATGGTTGAAAAAGGCTGGGGCCGCATTGTGAACATTTCATCGGTCAATGGCGCCAAGGGTCAAGCGGGTCAAACCAACTACTCTGCTGCCAAAGCGGGTATGCACGGTTTTTCGATGGCTTTGGCACAAGAGCTGGCCACCAAAGGCGTGACAGTTAACACCGTCAGCCCTGGCTATATTGGTACCGACATGGTCAAAGCCATTCGCCCCGATGTGCTGGAAAAAATTGTGGCCACAGTGCCTGTGAAACGTTTGGGCGAGCCCAGCGAAATTGCTTCCATCATTGCTTGGTTGGCTTCAGAAGAAGGCGGTTATGCAACCGGTGCAGACTTCTCAGTCAATGGTGGATTGCACATGGGTTAACACTCACGCTTGGCATTTTGTGCCATGTCACAGAACCCCGCCTCGGCGGGGTTTTTTTATGTCCATTCATTCTTTTGAAAGGTGAAGAAAGTACGAAATCAACTTTCCTTGAAAGAATCTGAACAGGATTTAGAAAATTCACAGTGGTTGTCAATTGACAACTTGTAATTATTCAACTATGCTGGAGATTCCTTTGAAACGAACAAAACATCCCAAGAAAACCATAGAGTTGGCTATTCAATTTGCTGAGTCGCAAAATTGGAGAATTCAAGTTGGAGGATCGCATGCTTGGGGAAAAATGTACTGTCCGTTCAATCAGGAAAGTTGCCGGTGTGGTGAATTCTGTATCACTTCAATTTGGAGTACACCTCAAAACCATGAAAACCATGCAAGTGCTTTAAGGCGTGTTGTTGAAAAGTGTGAGGTTCGATTGTTCAACTTGAGCCAACTGTATGAAACTATCAAGAAAAACTTAAAGAGCTAAAAATGGAATACAACTTTATTTTGAAATATCAAATTGACCATGGTGAAGATGCAGGCGATAGCATTGCAGAACGATTAGGCGGAGGCGGGTGTGACGATGCCTTGTTGGGCTTGGGACAGCCAGGCCGCATTGCCCTTAACTTTTGTCGCCAAGCAAAGTCAGCTGAAAAAGCGCTTTTATCGGCATTGTCAGATGTTAAGTCAGCACTCCCTGAAGCTGTCTTGATTGAAGCTGCACCCGATTTCGTTGGTTTATCCGATGTGGCCGATTCGGTCGGTGTGACGCGTCAAAATTTGCGCAAACTCATGTTGCAACATCACGACAGTTTTCCTTTGCCCGTGCATGAAGGCAAAGCTGTCATGTGGCATCTTTCTGACATGTTGCAATGGCTGCAGCAAAAAATGGCCTACAAAGTCAGCGAAAGCGATTTGCAATTGGCAGAAGTGACGAAGCAGGTTAACTTAGCTAAGTCTTTGCCAGCTGTGAACAAGCAGCTACTTAAAGACATGAAGCCGCTCATTTATTAATTATGATCGGGGTGTGAATCAAGTACTCCTTAACAACTTTAGTCCCTGGCACCTGTCTGTAGCGCCCATGATGGACTGGACAGACCGCCACTGCCGCTTTTTCCATCGCCTTCTGACGCAACACGCATTGCTTTACACCGAGATGGTCACCACAGGTGCCATCCGTCACGGCAGTGTTGAGCGGCACCTTCGCTTTAATGCTGAAGAGCATCCGGTCGCTTTGCAATTGGGCGGCAGTGACGCCGCCGATTTGGCCTATGCCGCCAAACTAGGTGAGCAATGGGGCTACAACGAAATCAATTTGAACTGCGGTTGCCCCAGCGACCGTGTGCAGCGTGGTGCGTTTGGTGCATGTCTCATGAACGAGCCGCAGTTGGTGGCCGATGGTGTCAAGGCCATGGTAGATGCAGTCTCAGTGCCCGTCACGGTGAAGCACCGCATTGGCATTGATCAAATTGAAAGCTACGACTTTGTTCGCGACTTTGTGGGCACTGTGAAAGAAGCAGGCTGCAATGTGTTCATCGTGCATGCTCGCAATGCGTGGCTGAATGGCTTATCGCCCAAAGAGAATCGCGAAATTCCGCCTTTGCGGTATGAACTGGCCTATCAGCTGAAAAAAGATTTTCCTCAACTCACCATTGCCATCAACGGTGGCATTCAAACCAACGATCAGATTGTCGAACATCTCAATGAGGTAGACGGCGTGATGATTGGCCGTGAGGCTTATTACAACCCTTGGTTGTTAACCACATGGGATCGGCAGTTCTTCGATGCACCTGCTTCAGTCATGACGCGAGAAGCGGTTGAAGAAGCCATGGTGTCTTACATGGAGCGTGCGTTTCAAGAAGACGGCTGTCCTTGGTATGCCATCGCAAGACACATGCTGGGGCTTTACCATGGTCAGCGAGGAGGGCGCTTGTGGCGCCAAGTTTGGAGCAATCACAAGCTCAAACCCATGCCACCGCGTGAAGTGATGGTCATTGCGCGTGAGGCGTTGGCCAGAGGCGCTGAAGTGCCTGCTTAAGGCCATGCGGCCCGTTTATGGGGGCCTAGTCAATTAAACTCAGATGGCGCTAGCACTCGCAGCCATTAAGCCATTGGCAAAATGTTCTCGCATGCGGGCTGCCGTGGCCACAGGATCTTTTGCGTTCAGAGCCGCCATGATGGCCTGGTGCTCATTCAGCGATTCCTTGATGCGTCCTGTTTTAAACAAAGAGTTGTGACGATTGAGCTTCATGACTTTGCGCAAGTCAGCCACCATTTGATCGCGCCATTTGTTTTGCGCCAACTCTAACAAGCACATGTGAAAAGCCTCATTCACTTCAAAGAACTTGTCGTGCTTTTCTTTGCCGGGTTTGCCCGCTGCTTCTAATTCAGAATGCAGAGACTGAAGCTTTTTCAAGTCTGCGGATGAGGCTGTTTGCGCCACGACGGCTGCTGCATCGCTTTCAAGCAAGCTTAAAAGGTGATACACATCGCGCAGGTCTTTTTCGGAAACTTCTGTCACGTAGGCACCGCGGCGTACCTTCATGGTGATCAAGCCTTCAGCCGCCAAAACCTTCAAGGCTTCCCTAAGGGGTGTTCTGCTGATACCGTAGGCCTTGGCGATTTGAAGCTCGTCAATCCAACTGCCGGGTTCTAGCTCTCGGCTGAAAATACGCTGCCGAATGAGTTCAGCCACCTCTTCATAGAGGGCTCTGGGAGCTAAGGACTTTGAAGCAAAAATAGCGGACATGTTCAAATAAGGTGGTCGAAAGCTGCCATGCAGGGCATCTTCGAGGTGAATTTCAAGGCGACTTTGCCAAATTGTAAGGCAGGTACAATATTTTGCATCAATAATTATGAATCATATTGAGGATCTCGCGACATGACCGACCCGAAGAACGAATTCAAGACCGCACAACTAGCCGACTGGCTGCGCGCCGCGCAAAAGTCTGCGCCGGGTGGCAATGTCGAAGCCCTCAATTGGAAAACGCCCGACGGCATCTCGGTCAAGCCTTTGTATACGGCTGAAGACACGGCGTCTTTGCCTTACGCCAACACTTTGCCGGGCTTTGAGCCTTTTTTGCGCGGCCCGCAGGCCACCATGTATTCAGTCCGCCCTTGGACCATTCGCCAATACGCCGGTTTCTCTACCGCAGAAGAGTCCAATGCCTTTTATCGCAAAGCTTTGGCAGCAGGCGGTCAAGGCGTGTCAGTTGCTTTCGACTTGGCCACCCACCGCGGCTATGACTCCGACCATCCCCGTGTCACGGGCGACGTGGGCAAGGCCGGCGTGGCCATCGACTCTGTGGAAGACATGAAGATTTTGTTTGACCAGATTCCGCTCGACAAGGTGTCTGTGTCCATGACCATGAACGGCGCGGTGCTACCCGTTTTGGCAGGCTACGTGGTGGCCGCTGAAGAGCAGGGCGTGAGCCAAGACAAATTGTCGGGAACCATTCAGAACGACATTCTGAAAGAGTTCATGGTGCGCAACACCTACATCT
>CANFJC010000240.1 GCA_947447245.1 Comamonadaceae bacterium | reverse complement strand
GGTGGTTTCATCGGGGCGACCAACCACAGCGGCTTCTGCCACCAGCTCGGTACAACTGACCAAGGCCGATTCAATTTCCATGGTGCCCATGCGGTGACCCGACACATTCAACACGTCGTCAATGCGACCGGTGATGGTGAAATAAGCAGAATCAGCATCTCTGATAGCGCCATCTCCAGCCAAGTAATATTTGCCTTGGAAGTCGGCTGGGTAGTAGCTTTTGATGAAGCGCTCGGGGTCACCCCAGATGGTGCGAATCATGGAAGGCCATGGGCGCTTGACCACCAAGATACCGCCTTGGCCGTTGGGCATGTCTTTGCCTGTTTCGTCCACGATGGCGGCTTGAATGCCCGGGAAAGGCAAGGTGCAAGATCCGGGCACCATGGGTGTCACGCCAGGCAATGGGGTGATCATGTGACCACCCGTTTCGGTTTGCCAGAAGGTGTCGACAATGGGGCAATTGCCGCCGCCCACATGCTTGTGGTACCACTCCCATGCGGCGGGGTTGATGGGCTCGCCCACAGAACCCAGCAAACGTAAGCTGCTCAAGTTGTAACTCTTCGGATGCACAGCATCGTTGGCTTCAGCCGCTTTGATCAAAGAACGAATGGCCGTTGGCGCAGTGTAGAAAATGGAGACCATGTGGTCTTGAATCATTTTCCAGAAACGCCCAGCATCAGGAAATGTAGGCACGCCCTCAAACACAATTTCAGTGCCGCCCAAGGCCAATGGGCCGTAGGTGATGTAGGTGTGTCCTGTCACCCAACCAATGTCGGCCGTGCACCAAAACACGTCGTCTTGTTTCAAGTCGAAGGTCCACTTGGTGGTCAGGGCTGCGTGCAACAAGTAGCCGCCTGTTGAGTGCTGAACGCCTTTGGGCTTTCCTGTGGAGCCAGAGGTGTAAAGCAAGAACAAGGGATGCTCAGCACCCACCCATTCGGGCTCGCAAGTGCTGGCTTGCTTAGACACCAAGTCGTGCATCCAAATGTCGCGACCTGCCGTCATGGCCACATCGGCACCGCTGCGCTTGACCACCAACACATCTTTGATGCTGCCGCAACCGCCCAATGCAATCGCGTCGTCCACAATGGATTTCAAAGGCAACTGCTTGCCACCGCGAATTTGGTGGTCCGCTGTGATGACAGCTTTGGCGCCCGTGTCTTCAATGCGATCACGCAATGATTGGGCTGAGAATCCACCGAATACCACGGAGTGTGTAGCGCCGATGCGGGCGCAAGCTTGCATGGCGGCCACGCCATCAATGGACATGGAGATGTAGATGACAACGCGATCGCCTTTTTGGATACCGAGCGATTTCAGCCCATTGGCAATTTGGCAAGTTTTGGCCAGCAGTTCGCTGTAAGTGATGCGCGTGACTTCGCCGCCATCGGCTTCAAAGATCAAGGCAGTTTTGTTGCCAAGGCCTTTTTCAACATTGCGATCTAGGCAGTTGTAAGAGGCATTCAGGGTGCCGTCTTCAAACCATTTGAAGAAAGGCGCATTGGACTCGTCCAAGACCTTGGTGAAGGGGGTTTTCCAAGTGATGAACTCCTTGGCCAAGCGAGCCCAGTAGCCTTCGTAATCGGTTTCAGCCTCATTGCAAAGGGCTTGGTAAGCTGGCAAGCCAGAGATGTGGGCATTTTTAACGAAGTCTGCACTGGGCTGGTAAACGGTGGCGCTCATTCTGTGTCTCCTTGGGAACTTATTCGAATTACTGGTGCTGAATGTCGTGCTTGGCTCTTACAAAGCCCTGACTGACAGTATTCTTTCATAACTTGTTAAATCCGCCACATTTCGGCAAATCTACGGCTTTAAAATCAGACAAACATTTAAAGATCACCGATGGCTTCCAATCCCCAACCCCATCCCCCCAAAACGGAGCTCCGCCCCCTGCCCAAGCTGATTTTTGCCAGCCGGTGGCTGCAACTCCCCCTATACCTCGGCTTGATTTTGGCGCAAGGTGTTTATGTGTTCCATTTTTGGGTGGAGCTGGTGCATCTTTTAGAAGCCGTATTTGGCAGCCAAACTGCCTTACAAGCTTTGATCACTGGCATTGGTTACAAAGTTGACGCCCCCATCACACAATTGAACGAGACCATCATCATGCTGGTGGTCTTGGCTCTCATTGACGTGGTCATGATTTCGAACCTGCTCATCATGGTCATTGTGGGTGGCTACGAAACTTTTGTGTCACGCATGGATTTGGAAAACCACCCCGATCAACCAGAATGGCTGAGTCATGTGAATGCGTCTGTTTTGAAAGTGAAATTGGGCACCGCCATCATCGGAATCAGCTCCATTCATTTGCTGAAAACTTTTATCAATGCAGCCAACTACACCGAGCAAGTGCTGATGTGGCAAACCATCATCCACATCACATTCCTTCTCAGTGCATTGGCCATTGCCTACACCGACAAGCTGATGTCGCACCACAACAATCATTGAAAGCATTGCAAGGGCAGCTTGCTGCCTCTGAATTTTGAAAATTTACAAGACCTCGCGAAAGTACGACATGACGACCCTGATCAAAGAAGAAGACCTGATTGAATCGGTAGCCGCAGCGCTGCAATACATCAGTTACTACCACCCTGCCGATTTCATCTCGCATTTGGCTAGCGCCTACCACCGCGAGCAGAGTACAGCAGCCAAAGATGCCATCGCTCAAATTTTGACCAACAGCAAAATGAGCGCCATGGGCCATCGCCCCATGTGCCAAGACACCGGCATCGTCAATGTGTTCTTGAAAGTTGGCATGGACGTCCGGTTTGATAACTTCACTGGCGGCTTGGAAGACGCCATCAATGAAGGCGTTCGCAGGGGCTATAACTACGCAGACAATATGTTGCGCGCATCGGTGGTTTCTGATCCCGAATTTGCGCGCAAAAACACACAAGACAATTCCCCTGCCGTGATCTTCACGCAACTTGTTCCAGGCAACAAGCTGGACATCACTGTGGCGGCCAAAGGCGGCGGCAGTGAAAACAAATCCAAATTGGTCATGCTCAACCCGAGCGACAGTGTTGTCGACTGGGTTTTAAAAACAGTACCCACCATGGGTGCGGGTTGGTGCCCACCCGGCATGCTGGGCATTGGCATTGGTGGCACCGCAGAAAAGGCCGCCCTCATGGCCAAAGAAAGTTTGATGGACGACCTGGACATGTACCAACTGCTTGAGAAATCAAGCAAGGGCGAAAAGCTGACGCAAGTTGAAAACATGCGTTTGGAGATTTACCACAAGGTCAATGACTTGGGCATTGGCGCTCAAGGTTTGGGCGGCCTCACCACGGTGCTTGATATCAAAATCAAGATGTACCCCACGCACGCTGCCAGCAAGCCTGTGGCCATGATTCCCAACTGCGCCGCCACCCGCCATGCGCACTTTGTAATGGATGGCTCTGGCCCCGTTTACTTGGACGTGCCATCTCTCGATTTATGGCCCGATGTGAATTGGACACCCGATACAGAAAAGAGCAAGCGCGTTGATTTAAACGCCCTCACACCTGCAGAAGTTGCCAGCTGGAAACCTGGACAAACTTTGCTGCTCAACGGCAAAATGTTGACGGGTCGCGATGCCGCTCACAAACGCATTCAAGACATGTTAGCCAAGGGTGAAAAACTGCCTGTCGACTTCACCAACCGCGTCATTTACTACGTGGGCCCGGTTGACCCTATGAAGGGTGAAGTTGTTGGCCCAGCTGGCCCCACGACTTCCACACGCATGGACAAATTCACCGAGATGATGTTGGCCCAAACCGGCCTCATTGCCATGGTGGGCAAAGCCGAACGTGGGCCTGAGGCCATTGCAGCCATTCAAAAGCACAAGTCCGCCTACCTCATGGCAGTTGGCGGTGCCGCTTACTTGGTGTCCAAAGCCATCAAACAATCCAAGGTGTTGGCCTTTGCCGACTTGGGCATGGAAGCCATTTATGAGTTTGATGTGGTCGACATGCCCGTCACGGTCGCCGTTGATTCTGGTGGTACCAGCGCCCACAATACGGGCCCCGCTGAATGGCAAAAACGCATAGCCACTGGCGAGTTCAAAGGCATCAAAGTTGCCACCAATTGAATCTGGCAGCCCCAATGTGAACGATCACAATGCCGGCGGCCCCAATGGGGTCATCGGCGTTTTTGACAGTGGCATTGGCGGCCTGAGTGTTTTGAAAGCCTTGCGAGCAGAAATGCCGCATGAGCGCTTTGTTTATTGGGCCGACAGTGGCTTTGCGCCCTATGGCGAGTGCAGCGACAACTTTGTCATTGCACGAAGCCATGACATTACTGCACAACTGATTGCCAAAGGCCTCTTGAAGGCTGTGGTGGTGGCGTGCAATACCGCCACGGCTGTGGCCATTGAAAGT
>CANFJC010000239.1 GCA_947447245.1 Comamonadaceae bacterium | reverse complement strand
GGTGGAGGCCGCAAGACACGTCATGCACGCTGGATAATTTAATTGGGTTCAAATAATTGGGGTCAGATCAACATTAATTTCCAATCAAAAGGGGAAGAGGCTAATGGGGGCTTCCTCATGGTGGGGTACCACAAATCGTCAGCCCCCATCAGCCCCTGCCCCTTTGATTGGAAATTAATGTTGATCTGACCCCAATTATTTGAAGTCTTCCGCCCACCATGAAAGTTTGGAAGATAGGGTAAGGGGGCTGACGATTTGTGGTACTCCACCATGAGGAAGCCCCCTTACCCTGTCTTCCAAACTTGCTCCCTCACGGCAAGTCAGTGTTTTCAGCAGGAGCCTGTGCGTTGCGAGGACCGACAGTGCCAAGACGTGCCTTAAGAGATTGCGGTTGCCCAGTGATGATGGCAGCGTAGTTGGTCGTGTTGGACAAAACCTTCTTCACATAGTCACGCGTTTCATTGAACGGAATGTTCTCTGCCCAAATAGCTGCTTCAAGCACCGGCCCTTTGCGCCAATTGCGTGACCGACTGGGACCCGCGTTGTAGGCGGCTGCGGCTAAAGGCATTGAGCCATCGAAATCGTCGAGCACCAACTTCAGATAACCCGTGCCAATCGCGACATTGATCTCCTGATCAGTAATTTGGTGGGGTTGGAAATTTGTCATGCCAATTTTCTTGGCCGTCCACTTGGCTGTGGCCGGCATGACCTGCATCAAGCCAGCAGCGCCCACTACCGATTTGGCATCTGTGATGAAGCGACTTTCTTGTCGAATCAGGCCATACACATAAGCGGGGTCGAGTTGTATTTCTTTGGCTTTGCGCAAGACCGTTTCTTTGAGAGGCATGGGAAAACGTTGATCAAAATCAATTTGTGTTTTCGTGCGATCGCTGGTGTTGATGCAACGATCCCAAACTTGTTTGCTGCAAGCTAAATCTGCGGCGGCCAACAGTTCTCTCTCGCTCATGCCGCCGGGTGTGTGCAAATTGGTGCTGTAATTCCACTCGCGATTGCCTTCCGATCGGAGGCCTAAACTCAAAGCGGTCAAGGCGCGTTGCAATCCTGCGTTTTGGGCTGCCACTGATTTTTCTTGCGGTGTCAAAGCTTCTGGCTTGGCTGGCGCTGTGATGGCTTGGCCAAGCTCTTCCATTGCGAGCTGTTCGTAAAAGCCCTTGACACTGGCGATACCTTGGAGAGCGGCTACGGCTTCTAAGCGCATGGGTTCTGTGGCCGAGGGGTTGGCGGCCAATTGGCCGCGTGCTTTCCAGTAAATCCAAGTTGGGTCTTGCCTGGCGCTGTCCATGGCGTCAATGGCGGCTATCACCGCTTTCCAATCGCCGCTTCTCAGTGCTGCTCGCGTTTTCCAAATCAGCAGCTCGTCGTTCAAGTCTTGATTTCGGCTGACTTTGTTGAAATAGCTGTGTGCGTTGTCTTGCAGTTTTTGCGCTGCTTGTTTGCCAATCATGGCCCACACCCAGTTGTGCTCTTCTTTGGTTAGCATCAAGCCCCATTTTTTTTCGAAGAGTTGAGCGGCTTTGTCGGGGTCGTTGTTGGCAATGCGAATCAGCGCCAAAACAGAAAGCTCTTTGCGCTTTTTGGTGATGGCCAAAATGCGTTTGTCTAAATATTTTTGAGGGTCGGCATGAATCAAGATGGCTTGTTTGCCCAGTTCCACCGATTCAATGTTGAGTGCCAATTGGGCTGCGCGCGGGCGATTGTTGTCCATGGCCAAACGAGCTTTGCGCCACAAGTCGAGTGAATCTATTTTTTTGAGTTCGTACAGTTTTTCAGCGGTGTAGGTACAACCATCTTCGGTGTCCCTGAAGGCGTACCAAAGGCGTTTTAATTCTGAGGCTGTTTCTGGTTTTGAAATCAACGCCTCGGTTGACAAGGCATAGCAGCGAACTTCACGGTCGTCGTTCATGCGAAAGCGGGGGTATTCCTTTGCAAAGTCGGCCCAGTCTCTTTGCCGGCCCATTTGCAGCAACCAATCGTTGCGCAAGCGGTCTTCGGCATAGGTGCCAGCGTATTGCGTCAAAAATTGTTGAATTTCTGAGTCGCTGGCTTGGTCTAGGCGCACGCGCAGTTCCCAATACGCAGCCCATGGCTCTAATGCGTGGCCTTTGGCCTTGGGCAAGAGGCGAGAAAGCTGGGTTTTGTCGTTCTTTTTAAAGGCTTGGTTCATGTCCAAAATGACCTCATCGGCCTTGTTTGGGACATTTGTTTGGCCCAAGGCGGGCGTCAAGAACGAGAAAATGAGGACGGAGGCCCCAAGCGATGTCAAAATCTGTGTCAATTGCATAGGTCGATTATGGACAAATCAGAAGCCAAAAAACAAATTCGCCAAGACTTGTTGAAAGCGCGCCTCAATATGACGGATCGTCAAGAGAAGGTGGACGCCCTTCAACGTGTGATGCGCATCTGGTTGTTTGGCCGTTCTGAGTTGGTGATTGGCGCCTACTGGCCCATCAAGGGCGAGTTTGACCCTTTGCCCGCGCTGCATCGGTGGAAAGAAGATGGCGAGTTGACGGGCGAGTCTCAATTGCGCCGAATTGGGCTGCCCGTTGTGGACAAAGTGAATAAAACCCTCACCTTTCACGCGTGGTACCCCGGTTGCCCCATGGAGGAGGATGCCTACGGCATTCCCAAGCCCAAAGACACCGAGGTGATTGTGCCCACTTTGTTGTTTGTGCCTTGTGTGGGTTACAGCGCAGGGGGCTTTCGCTTGGGTTATGGCGGCGGTTTTTACGATCGCACATTGGCGGCCCTTGAGCCCAAACCTTTGACGGTGGGTTTGGGTTTTACGCAAGGCTATGTCGACGATTTTGAGCCCGAGCCCCACGATATGCCGCTCGATGCCATCTTGAATGACAATGGTGTGGTGTGGCCTGTTGGTTAATCTGCTGAAACGACAAGTCAAGCATTGGCCCAGCGCTCAGAAAAAAAATAAGTCACTCAATCGATATGGCAAGACCTAAATCCGCCACCCACGACATCAAGCGCGATGCCATTTTGGACATTGCGGCGCAGTGCTTTGCCGATCGCAGTTATCCGGCTGCCAGCATGAATGAAATTGCCACGGCGTGTGGCACTTCCAAGGCTAGGCTGTATCACTATTACGGCAGCAAAGAAGCCATTTTGTTTGACCTGATGGACCGCTACACGCAGCGTTTGTTGTCGCTTATTGCTCTGACGGAGGCTACTGCGCAGCGCCGTAATTTGGACGATCGTGCGGCTTTGCATGAACTCATTCGGGCTTTTTTGCAGGAGTACGAAAGCTCGGCCACGCGGCATGTGGCTTTGTTGAATGACACGCAGTTTTTGAGTGATGCGCCCGATGAGCATTTGGGTTCGCCGGTCATTTCGCCGCGTGAACTCATTTTGAACCGACAACGCGATGTGGTGGCCGCTGTGACGCGCGCTTTGCGCCGGGCTTATCCTGGCCGTTTGAATGCCTCAAACCAAACAGCCATTACCATGATGTTGTTCGGTATGATCAACTGGACTTTCACTTGGCTTCGCCCCGGCGGGCCCATCTCGTATGTGGCCTTTGCAGACGAAGTCATTGCCCTTTTAGAAAAGGGCTTGAATTAATTTAATTGGGGTCAGATCAACATTAATTTCCAATCCAAAGGGGCAGAGGCTAAGGGGGGCTTCCTCATGGTGGGGTACCACAAATCGTCAGCCCCCCTTAGCCTCCGCCCCTTTGGATTGACTAAATTAATGTTGATCTGACCCCAATTAAATTAACCGCCAACTGTGCTTTATTGGAAACCGGAGAAGAATATGAACCAACCTACAAAAGCATTTGCCTCACAAGCCGACTTGGCCGACAAGGTCATTAAGTTTGAGCAACTCAGCAAGCACTGCTGGGCCTACACCGCCGAGGGCGATCCAAATTCGGGTGTGATCATTGGTGACAAGTTCATCATGGTCAGCGATGCCACGGCCACGCCGGGGATGGCGCGTGATTTGATCAAACAAATTCGCACCATCAGCGACAAGCCCATCAAGTACGTGTTGCTGACGCACTATCACGCTGTGCGCGTGCTGGGTGCCAGTGCATATGCGGCCGAAGGTGCTACGGAAGTGATTGCCAGTCAAGGCACTTACGAACTGATCATTGAGCGCGGTGCGCAAGACATGAAGAGCGAGATGGAGCGCTTTCCTCGTTTGTTCCGCGGTGCTGAAGAGGTGCCAGGCCTCACATGGCCCACCATGGTGATAGGCGGCGGTGATGCTACCAAGGGTGAGGTGCCTGGCAAATTGGTGATCGACTTAGGTGGCGTGAATGTTCAAATCTGGAGCCCAGGCTATGGCCACACTCGCGGCGACACCATTGCTTGGGTGGAAGAAG
>CANFJC010000238.1 GCA_947447245.1 Comamonadaceae bacterium | reverse complement strand
GGAAGAAATACTTGGCAGCAGCTTGCCGTCCTGTTTGGGCTGGCGTCTGAGCGCCTCTGCATGAAGCACTGACATCCAACCAAATCCAAGCCAATACCAAATGTCCAAAAGCTTGCAAGTAAGGCACGGCATTGGCCAGTGCTTCCTGAGGCTGGCCAGATGACCAAGCCATTTGGGTGGCCGCAATGACCTTTTGCAAAGCGGTGTTCAGCGCCTTGGCATCGGCAGCCAAGTCTGGGTAAACCATGGCCTTGTCGGCTGTCTCTCTCATTCGAGCCCCCAGCAAATGCACGCCCCTGCCCTCTTCCATCAAAACTTTGCGCCCCAGCAAATCCATGCCTTGAATGCCATGGGTGCCCTCGTGAATCATGTTCAAGCGGTTGTCGCGCCAATATTGTTCAACTGGAAAATCGCGGGTGTAGCCATAGCCGCCGTGTATTTGAATGGCCAAGCTGTTGGCTTCAAGACACCATTCGCTCGGCCAGCTTTTGGCGATCGGTGTTAAAACTTCCAGCAACAACCTGGCTTCATTGGCTGCACTCGCGTCACCCGTGTGCTGCTCGTCTACCAATTTAGCGCAATACAACTCCAGCGCCAATGCGCCTTCGCTGTAGGACTTTTGAGCCAACAACATGCGTTTGATGTCGGCATGCTCAATGATTCGAACCTGTGCCTGCGCGGCATCTTTCACGACCTTCTGACTACCACCCGCAACCGGACGCCCTTGGGGCCGATTTTTGGCATATTCCAAACTGGCTTCATAGCCCGCCATGCCCAACATGGTGGCTGCCATGCCAACGCCAATGCGTGCTTCGTTCATCATGTGGAACATGTAACTCAAACCGCGGCCTGGCTCGCCCACCAAATAACCGACGGCACCTGAGCCATCACTGGCTGCGTTGTCAGTTTTAACTCGGAACTTGCCTTCGCCAAAATTGAGCAAGGTATTGGTGGTGCCGCGCCATCCGCACTTGTGGTTCAAGCCTGCTAAAGCCACATCGTTGCGCACACCTGTGAGTTCTGCATTTTCGTTCACCATTTTCTTCGGCACAATGAACAGTGAAATGCCTCGCACGCCAGGAATCAACTTGCCATCGGCATCAGGAATCTTGGCCAATACCAAATGGACGATGTTTTCAGTGAGCTCGTGATCACCGGCAGAGATCCACATCTTGTTGCCCTTGAGACGGTAGCGTGCGCCTAAGGGGTCAGACGCGAAAGCATCGCCGTCTGGCGTGGCTCGGGTCATGACATCACTGAGTGACGAACCCGCTTGAGGTTCAGACAAACACATGGTCCCAGACCATCTGCCTGAGAACTCATTCAATGCAAAGACTTGGCGCTGCATATCGGATCCATGCGCCATGAGCAAATTGGCATTGCCCACTGTGAGCAAGCCAGAGCCCATGCTGACCGATGCCATGGCGAAAAATGAATTGGCCGCTGCTTCCACCGTATAAGGCAACTGCATGCCACCAATGTCGTAATCTTGAGAAGCGCTGAGCATGCCTGATGCTGCATAGGCTTTTTGAGCGTCGTGTGTCGCTTGCGGCAGAATGACTTTTTCACCATCAAAGTGCGGCTCTTCGGTATCCACCAATCGATTGAAGGGCGCGTATTTTTCTTTCGCGATGCGCTCGCAGGTGTCAAGCACAGCGTCAAAAGTTTCACGGCTGTGATCGGCGAATCGTTCACGTTGCTGCAGGCTCGATATTTCCAACCATTCGTACAGCAAAAAATCTAAAGTTGACCGAAGGCTCATGTCAGTGGATGTCCAAATTAAAACGGGCGACCTGCATGATTAGCGGGACGCCCGTTGTCAATGAAATGAAAGTTCAGAGGACTTCGAAAATGCCGCAAGCACCCATGCCGCCGCCAATGCACATGGTGACAGCCACACGCTTTGCGCCACGGCGTTTGCCTTCGATCAGGGCATGACCCGTTAATCGCTGACCGCTGACGCCATAAGGATGGCCCACCGCAATGGCACCGCCATTGACGTTCAGGCGATCGGGCGGAATGCCCAAAGTGTCACGGCAATATAGAACTTGAACGGCAAAGGCTTCGTTCAGTTCCCACAAGTCAATGTCGGAAACCTTGAGACCCAAACGAGCCAAGGCTTTTGGCACTGCATACACAGGGCCAATGCCCATTTCATCGGGTTCACAACCTGCAACTGCAAAACCTAAGAAACGACCCATGGGTTTCAAGCCACGTTGCTCTGCCAATTTTTCGTCCATCAACACGCAAGCACCTGCACCGTCAGAGAACTGGCTGGCATTGCCGGCTGTGACCAAGCCGCCCGGCAAGGCAGAGCGCAGTCCTGAGATGGCTTCGACAGTGGTGCCTTCGCGCAAACCTTCGTCGACGCTCACGGTCACTTGCTTGGTCATCAGGCCCATCACTTTATCGATGACACCTGCCGACACTGTGATGGGGGCAATTTCGTCATTGAACAGACCAGCCGCTTGGGCAGCGCAGGCTTTTTGTTGGCTGCCTGCACCGTACTCGTCCATGCGGTCACGCGAAATTTTGTAACGCTTGGCAACTTGTTCTGCTGTTTGCAACATGTTCCAGTAGATCTCGGGCTTCATTTTGGCCAAAGCCAAATCTTGCAGCATGTGTTGATTGGCTTCTTGTTGAACGCAAGAAATGCTTTCCACACCGCCTGCCACATACACCTGGCCTTCGCCAGCGATGATGCGTTGCGCAGCCAGAGCGATGGTCTGCAAACCAGATGAACAGAAACGATTGACCGTCAAACCGGAAACAGAAATAGGCAGTCCTGCTTTCAATGCAATTTGACGCGCAATGTTGGCGCCTGTGGCGCCTTCGGGTGTGGCGCATCCCATGATGACGTCTTCAACTTCGGCGGCATCGATGCCAGCGCGTTGAACGGCGTGTTGAACAGCATGGCCGCCCAAAGTGGCGCCATGGGTCATGTTGAATGCGCCCTTCCAGCTTTTGGCCAAAGGTGTGCGTGCTGTAGAAACAATGACGGCGTTGGTCATATTGATTACCTCTGATCAGTTGAAATTTTTGCCGTCAGCCACCAAACGGGCTAGCAACGGAGCGGGCTGCCAAAAGGCGGCATCGTCGTGTGGGTTTTTGGCAAAGCGCTTCATGGCTTCAGCCACATTGAACAGGCCCACTTGGTCTGCATACAACATGGGGCCACCACGGAAGATAGGGAAACCATAACCGGTGAGGTAGACCATGTCGATGTCACTGGCCTTGCCAGCAATGCCCTCTTCCAAGATGTGAGCGGCTTCGTTGACCAAAGCAAACACCAAGCGTTGCACAATTTCTTCATCCGAAATTTTGCGAGTGCTGATGCCTTCAGCAGCGCGGTGTTTTTCAATCATGTCCACCACCAAGGCACTTGGGATGGCATCGCGCTTGCCAGCTTGGTAGTCGTACCAGCCTGCACCCGTCTTTTGACCGAAGCGGCCCATCTCGCACAAGAGGTCGGCTGTTTTGCTGTACTTCATGCCAGGACGCTCGACATTGCGGCGTTTGCGAATGGCCCAACCAATGTCGTTGCCGGCCAAATCGCCCATCCGGAAAGGGCCCATGGCAAAACCGAATTTTTCAACGGCCTTGTCAACTTGTGCTGGTGTGCAACCTTCTTCAATGAGGAAGCCCGCTTGTCGGCTGTATTGCTCGATCATGCGGTTGCCAATGAAACCATCGCAGACGCCAGAGACCACAGAAGTTTTCTTGATCTTCTTGCCCAAAGCCATGACAGTGGCCAACACATCTTTGTTGGTTTTGGCGCCACGAACCACTTCCAACAACTTCATGACGTTGGCAGGGCTGAAAAAGTGCATGCCGACTACGTCTTCAGGACGCTTGGTAAAGGATGCAATTTTGTTGACATCGAGCGTAGAAGTGTTGGAAGCCAAGATGGCGCCCGGTTTCATGACTTCGTCTAGCTTTTTGAAGACCGTTTCTTTCACGCCCATCTCTTCGAACACCGCTTCAATGACCAAGTCGGCACTGCCAATGTCGTCATAGCTCAGGGTGGTGCTGAGCAAAGCCATGCGCTGCTCATACTTGTCTTGTTTAAGCTTGCCTTTTTTAACTTGCGATTCGTAATTTTTACGAATGGTCGCAATGCCGCGGTCCAGCGCTTCTTGCGTCATCTCGAGCATCTTGACAGGAATGCCGGCGTTCAAGAAGTTCATGGAAATACCGCCGCCCATGGTGCCAGCACCAATGACTGCCACGGAAGCGATGTTGCGCTTGGGCGTGTCATCAGGCACGTCGGCAATTTTGGAAGCCGCACGGTCTGCCATGAAAATGTGACGCAGCGCACGCGATTCAGGCGTCATCATGAGGTTGGTGAAAATTTCACGCTC
>CANFJC010000237.1 GCA_947447245.1 Comamonadaceae bacterium | reverse complement strand
TTCCTGCCAACTTCAAGATCTTGTTCATGCAAGGTGGCGGCATTGCCGAAAATGCCATCGTGCCATTGAATCTTTCGCAAGAAGGCGTGGTCGATTTTGTGGTGACAGGCAGTTGGAGTCAAAAATCCTTCAAAGAAGCAGCGCAATTTTGCAAACCGCATTTGGCAGCCAGCGCCCAAGCTGCCAAATTCTCCAACATTCCATCACCAGCGCAGTGGCGGTTGAGTTCTGATGCCAGCTATGTGCACATCTGCACCAACGAAACCATCGATGGCGTCGAATACCACGACCTGCCCGATCTCAAAGCGTTGGGAAGCCAAGCACCTTTGGTCATTGATTTTTCTTCGCATGTGGCTTCGCGCAGTTTCGATTGGTCGAAGATTGGTGTGGCCTTTGGTGGCGCGCAAAAGAACTTAGGTCCTGCGGGCCTGACCTTGGTGGTGGTGCGCGAAGATTTGCTTGGCAAAGCCATGAAGCATTGCCCAAGTGCCTTCAATTACAAAATGGTGGCCGACAACGGCTCCATGTACAACACCCCACCCACATACGCCATTTACATGGCGGGCTTGGTTTTCAAATGGCTCAAAGCGCAATCAGAAAACGGCATCACGGGTGTGGCCGCCATGGAGCTGAGAAACATGGCCAAAGCGAAATTGTTGTACGACTACATTGACCAATCTCAGCTCTATGAAAACCGAGTCGAACAAGCATTTCGTTCTCGCATGAACGTTCCTTTTTACTTGCGCGATGAATCAAGAAACGATGCGTTCTTGGCCGGTGCCAAGGCGCGAGGCTTGTTGCAACTCAAAGGTCACAAATCTGTTGGCGGTATGCGCGCCAGCATCTACAACGCCATCCCCCTCGAAGGGGTTCAGGCTCTGGTGTCTTACCTCAAAGACTTTGAAGCCACTCAGGCTTGAACACATATGACTCAACCCATTCAATCTGACGCTTTGGCCGGTTTAAGAATACAAATTGACTCGCTCGATAAGCAGTTGTTGAGTTTGTTGAACCAACGCGCCAAGGTGGCTGAAGAAGTGGGTGAAATCAAACGTGCCGAGGGCTCGCCTTTTTTCCGGCCCGACCGCGTGGCACAAGTCATCGCCAAAATTGAAAGATCCAATCAAGGCCCCTTGCTGAATGCGCATGTGGCGGCTATTTGGCGTGAAATCATGTCAGCTTGTTTGGCATTGGAAGCCCCTCAGCGAGTTGCCGTGCTGGGCCCTCAGGGTACTTTTTGCGAGCAAGCGGCCATTGAATTTTTTGGCAGTGCTGCCAGTCTGGTTTACTGCAACAACTTCGATGAGGTGTTTCATGCCACGGCCGCTGGCACCGCACAGTTTGGTGTGGTGGGCATGGAAAACTCAACCGAAGGTGTTGTGGCCAGATCGCTCGATTTGTTCTTGCGCTCTCCCGTTCACGTGATCGGTGAAGTGAGCCTGCTGGTTCGCCACAATTTATTGCGCCAATCCGACAACCTCAAAGACATTGAAGTGGTCTTGGCTCATCCTCAAGCTTTGGCGCAATGCCAAGCTTGGCTCACACAACACTTGCCTCATGCGGAGCGCCGTGCTGTCTCCAGCAATGCCGAAGGCGCGCGTTTGGCCACCACCAACCCCGCTTGGGCCGGCTTGGCCAGCGAGCGCGCAGCCTCCCAATTTGGTTTGCACATCGTGGCACATGCCATTCAAGACGAAGCCACCAACCGCACACGGTTTGCCGTGATTTGTTTGCCGCAAACCTTGGCGACGCCACCTGTTTCTGGCAAAGATTGCACCAGCTTGGTGGTCTCTGTGCCCAACAAGCCAGGCGCCGTGCATGACTTGCTCATGCCCTTGAAGAACAATGGCGTATCCATGACGCGCTTTGAATCTCGTCCCGCCAAATCGGGTCAATGGGAATACTATTTCTACATCGACATTCAAGGTCACATTTCTGAGCCGCATGTGGCGGCAGCGTTGCAAGAACTTCAAGGTCTGTGCGCGTTCTACAAGGTTTTGGGTTCCTACCCCATCCCAGAATGAAATTCGAAAAAGTCGCTCTCATTGGCTGCGGCTTGATGGGCGGCTCGTTTGCACTGGCCGCTCGCGAAGCCGGCTGGGCCCCCCACATTGTGGGCTTCAGCGCTTCGGCTTCATCTCGGCAAAAAGCCCTCAGCATGGGCGTGATCGACGCCACAGCTGACAGCATTGCGCAAGCCGTGCAAGGTGCAGACTTGGTTTTGCTAGCGGTACCTGTCACAGCGACCAGCGCTTGCTTTGAAACCATGGCGCCAGTCTTGCGATCAGATGCCTTGCTGATGGAAGTTGGCTCTACAAAATCCGACATTGTGGCCGCAGCTCTTCGCACATTGGGCGACAAACTTCATTGCTTTGTGCCGGTTCACCCCATTGCGGGCAAAGAGGTGGCGGGCGTTGAACACTCCGATGCCGATCTGTACAAAGATCGCGCGCTGATCATGACTCCCATGGCAAGCTCGGGCGCGTCGCAGGTCCAGCTTGCCAAACAAATTTGGAAAAGTTTGGGCAGTTACATCAGCGAGCTCACCCCTGCTGCCCATGACGCAGCCTTTGCAGCAGTGAGCCACTTGCCTCATGTATTGGCCTACGCCGTCATTCGAGGTATTTTTCTGCAAAAAAATGGCGCAGACTTGATTGCCTTGGGAGGCCCTGGCTTCAGAGATTTTTCAAGAATTGCAGCCAGCGATCCGGTTGTTTGGCGCGACATCTTAGGCACCAACCGAGAACAAGTCTTGCTTCAAATTACCCATTTCAAACAAGCTTTGAATGACTTTGAGACCGTGATTCAAAAAAATGATCCGCAAGCCCTTGAAGACATGATTCGTCAAGCCAGTGATTTGCGTTTCAATTGGCGAATGGGCGCAAGCCAGAATTCAAAAGACTAAACCAGCCAACATGTTTGCCACCGCGTTTCTCGACATTCCCTCTTTGCAACAAGCTGGCGGCACCGTCACTTTGCCCGGCTCTAAAAGCATTTCCAATCGGGTCTTGTTGTTGTCTGCATTGTGCGAAGGCAGCACATGGGTGCATGACTTGCTAGATTCAGACGACACGCGCGTCATGTTGGCAGCCCTGCGCCAATTGGGTTGTGGTGTTGAGCCCAAGCTTGGCACAAACAGTGTTTGCATCACCGGCTTGGGGCAGCGCACTTCCAATGGCGCCTCTGCTGCCTTGAAAAAACCCACCGCGCCCATTGAGTTTTTCATGGGCAATGCTGGCACCGCCATGCGCCCACTGACCGCCGCATTGGCTGTCATGGGCGGTGATTTCACACTCAAGGGTGTGCCGCGCATGCACGAGCGCCCCATTGGCGATTTGGTAAATGCTCTGCGCTTATTGGGATGCCACATTGATTATTTGGGCAACGAAGGCTACCCACCTTTGCGCGTCTTCAAGCCCCAACTGCACCTTGACAAGCCCATTCAAGTTCGCGGCGATGTGTCCAGCCAATTCCTGACGGCACTCTTGATGTCACTGCCTTTGGCCGCAGAAAAAGACATCGTGATTGAAGTGGTGGGCGAGCTCATTTCCAAGCCTTACATTGAAATCACTTTGAACCTGTTGTCGCGTTACGGCATCGATGTCAAACGCGAAGGCTGGCAACGCTTTACCATTCTCGCGGGCAGCCATTACACCTCCCCTGGCGAAATTCACGTGGAGGCAGATGCTTCATCGGCCAGTTACTTCATTGCACTGGGTGCGTTGGCAGCCACAAACCAAGCAGTTCGCATACAAGGCGTCGGCGCATCGTCCATTCAAGGCGACATTCGCTTCATGGAGGCCGCCGCTCAAATGGGTGCACGCATTGAGAGTGGGCCCAACTGGTTAGAAATCCAACGCGGCGCATGGCCCCTCAAGGCCATCGATTTGGATTGCAATCACATCCCCGATGCCGCCATGACTTTGGCCGTCCTGGCGCTTTATGCTGACGGCCCCACCACTTTGCTCAACATTGCCAGCTGGCGGGTGAAAGAAACCGATCGCATTGCGGCCATGGCCAAAGAATCGCGCAAGCTGGGTGCACAGGTAGAAGAAGGCCCCGATTGGCTTCGCATCCATCCCCTGCCTGCTGGTCATTGGCGCGCGGCCAGCATTCACACCTATGACGACCACCGCGTGGCCATGTGCTTCTCCTTGGCCGCTTTCAATCCAGACCATCAGGCGGTCCGCATTGAAGACCCCCAGTGCGTAGCGAAAACTTTTCCAGATTACTTCGAAGCGCTTTTCTCGCTGAGCCAAACATTGGCTGACCGAATACCCGTCATTTGCATCGACGGCCCCACCGCTTCAGGCAAAGGCACTTTGTCCAGCCTGGTGGCCGAACGTTTGGGCTATCACTACCTAGACTCTGGCGCCCTTTACCGTGTCACG
>CANFJC010000236.1 GCA_947447245.1 Comamonadaceae bacterium | reverse complement strand
GTTTTTTGTGAATTTTTTGATTGAAAACTGGATGTTGGTTGCTGTGGCGGCGTCTTCCGCATTGGCTTTATTTTGGCCCGCCATCACCAAAGGTGCGGCGGGTGGGGTTGAGCCCACCGAGGCCGTGATGCTCATCAACCGCGAAAAAGCGGTTTTGATTGATGTTTGCGAACCTGCTGAATTTGCGCAAGGGCATGCTGTCGGCTCCAAAAATATTCCTTTGGCTGAGCTCGAGGCTCAGCTGCCCTTGATGGTCAAAAACAAAAACCTGCCTGTGATTTTGGTCTGCCAAGTTGGCGGCCGCGCAAGTCGGGCAGCAGCGCAAGCTCAAAAGTTGGGCTACGAACGCGCACAGGCATTGGCCGGTGGCCTCAAAGCTTGGCGCGAAGCCAGCCTGCCTGTTGAAAAAGCCTAATTTGGCTTGAAAAAAAGTCCTGCTAATTTTGAGTTTTGATTGGAGTTGTCATGTCCCACGTGAAGATGTACACCACGGCTGTTTGCCCCTACTGTGTTCGCGCCAAACAGATATTGAAGGCCAAGGGTGTCACTGAAATTGAAGAAATTCGAATCGATACCCAGCCCGAGGCTCGAGAGCACATGATGACCATCACGGGTCGCAGAACCGTGCCTCAAATTTTCATCGGTGAAACCCATGTGGGTGGTTGCGATGATTTGATGGCGCTGGATGCCAAGGGCGGCTTGGTGCCACTCTTGCAATCCGCTTAAAACCTGCTGTTTCGCACCCCGGCCCCCTCCTTGGATAGGCGATAATCTGCTTAATCTCAGGGCAGGGGCTTTTTCAAGCGGCCTAGAGAAGATCCCTTTCAAACAAGAGTTTTTATGTCAGAAGCAAGCACCCCTGTGTTCCAAATCCAGCGCGTTTACATGAAAGAGGCGTCTTTGGAGCAGCCCAACTCACCTGGCATTTTGTTGGAACAGCAACAACCTGCTGTCGACATTCAGTTGGGTGTTGAGGCCAATCAAGCGGCTGAAGGCGTGTACGAAATTTGTGTCACCGCCACGGTCCACACCAAAATTGAAGACAAAACGGTGTTCTTGGTCGAGTGCAAGCAAGCGGGTATTTTTGAAATTCGCAATTTGCCAGAAGACCAAATGGGCCCCATCATGGGCATCGCTTGCCCCCAAATTGTTTACCCCTATTTGCGCGGCAACGTGGCCGACTTGGTCACACGTGCAGGCTTTCCCCCCGTGCACTTGGCCGAAATTAATTTCCAAGCCATGTACGAGCAGCAGCAAGCAGAAGCAGCGCAGCAAGCTGCGCCCCCGCAAGTTCAATAATTTGCCGCGAAACCCCTCCATGAGCCTCAAGATTGCGGTCATCGGGGCAGGTGCTTGGGGCACAGCGCTGGCCATCAGTGCCAGCCGGCATGCAGCGGGTCATCAAGTTCAACTCTGGACGCGCGATGCGGCCGCCGCCAAAGCCATGCAGTCACAACGCAGCAACCCGCGGTATCTGCCGAATGTTGATTTTCCTGACACATTGCAATGCACCAGTTCGCCCGATTCTGAATTGGCCCCATGGGCTGCTACACACGATTTGATTGTCATTGGAACGCCCATGTCGGCCTTGCGCGGCATGCTCCTGAACTTGAAAGAGATACAAGTTCCTGTAGCTTGGCTGTGCAAAGGATTTGAGGCTGCATCGGAAGGTGTGGAGTCGGGTGCCATGCCCCATGAGGTGTGTCAGCAGGTGGCGCCGAATTTAAGGTCGGGCGCACTCAGCGGTCCTAGTTTTGCATTGGAAGTGGCGCGTGCTCAGCCCACAGCCTTGGTTGCAGCCAGTGCGCACCAAAGTGTTCAGCAAATATTGGTCGATGCTTTTCACAGCCCTAGCTTGCGTGTCTATGCCAACGAAGACATCGTGGGTGTTGAAGTGGGGGGTGCTGTGAAAAATGTATTGGCCATTGCCACTGGCTTGAGCGATGGTTTGAATTTAGGCTTGAATGCCCGCGCCGCCTTGATCACACGGGGCTTGTCAGAAATGACGCGCTTGGGCGTGGCCTTAGGTGCCAAGTCTGAAACCTTCATGGGCTTGTCTGGTTTGGGCGATCTGGTTCTCACCGCCACCGGCGATCTCAGTCGCAACCGCAAGGTCGGCATGTTGCTGGCGCAGGGCATGGATTTGCAGCAAGCCCTTCAATCACTGGGCCATGTGGCTGAAGGTGTCTACAGTGCTCGCACCGTGGTCAAGCGAGCACAAGCTTTAGGTGTTGACATGCCTATTTCGCAAGGTGTGTTGGCTTTGTTGGAGGGCAAGTTAAAGCCAGCTGAAGCCGTGGCGGCCCTCATGGGGCGAGGTGCGAAAGGCGAGAATTAAACGGGCGTAAAAGCCAGCCGCACATAGATGGGTGCGAAGGCTTCAGCTTGGGTAATTTCAATGAGCGTTTCTTTGGCCAGCTCTAGCAGCGCAATGAAAGTGACCACCAAGACGGGGGTGCCTTTGCTGGGGTCAAACAGATTTTCAAACTCCACAAATTTGCGACCTTGAAGGTGCTTCAAGACAATGCTCATGTGCTCACGCACACTGAGTTCTTCGCGCGTGATTTTGTGGTGCTGAACCAGTTTGGCGCGCTTCAAAATATCGCGCCAAGCTTCTTGCAGTTCAACCAAGTGCACATCGGGAAAGCGCGGCTGCAAACTCTGCTCAATGTAGACCTGTGCTTTTAAAAAATCGCGACCATATTGCGGCAAGTTGCCCAATTGCATGGAAGCCATTTTCATTTGCTCGTACTCGAGCAAACGGCGAACCAACTCGGCGCGAGGATCTTCTGGCTCTTGGCCTTCAGCCACCTTTTTCGGCGGCAACAACATGCGTGATTTGATTTCAATCAGCATGGCGGCCATGAGCAAATACTCAGCGGCCAACTCGAGGTTGTGCTCGCGAATTTCATCGACATAACTGAGGTACTGGCGCGTGACCGCGGCCATGGGAATGTCGAGGATGTTGAAGTTTTGCTTGCGAATGAGGTACAGCAACAAATCCAGAGGACCTTCGAAAGCCTCTAGAAAAACCTCCAGCGCATCCGGTGGGATGTAGAGGTCATTGGGCATGGAAAACAAAGGCTCACCATACAGACGTGCCACCGCCACATGGTCGATGACCTCGGGCAGGCCACTCGTGTTTTCAACGACGGGCAGTCGCTCCGTGGACGCAGTGCTATTTTCCAAAAGACTCAGCCTTTGGTTTGATACACGTATGGTTTTTGGTCGACGCGGCCTTCGTTGAATTCTTTCAACACATGGCGGTCGACAGATGCGTTCCACAATAACGCACGGGCTTCTTTTTGAGCGGCATCAAGATGGGGCCGATCAATTTTCAGCTGATCGATGAACTGTGTGGTGTCCGAACGGTAGTCGGGACGACGGAAAAAATGCAGGAGCGACATGGCAAAGCGCTTTCTAAGGAAGTGGGGGTATTTTAGCGGGGCGGAGTCAGGATTTTTCTGACAAAAAGACCGATTCGAGGGCTGAATGCCAATCGGGCCAAACATGCGGGCCCACCAAATCCAACATTCCCGTTCGTTTGGCAATGTCCAAGGGTTGGTGCTTGAGTCCGCAAAGCATCAGCTTCACGTGCTTTTTTTGGCAAATTTGCGCCAAGGCCAGCAAGGCGTCTGCCCCAGAAGAATCGATGTAAATCAGGTTTTTCAGGTCCAAAACAAGCGTTTTTTGGGGCAATTCGTCTTCAATCGCCTCAACTATTTTCACGGCACCAAAGAACAGAGCGCCATAAAAACGGTAAGCCCGCACCTGCCCTTGTTGATTGAAAAGAGAAGGGGCGTCTGTGCCTGTCAGCTCTTCTACACGACTGAGGCTGGAGATTCGATAAATGAAGGTGATGCATGCCGCAAACAAGCCAAATTCAACGGCCACCGTGAGGTCGACCATGACCGTGAGCAAAAACACCGCGAGCAAGGTGATGCGGTAAGGCGCGCGAAATTGTTTTAAATCGGTGAAGGCATGCCATTCGCCCATGTTCCATGCCACAAACATCAAAATGGCGGCCAAAGTTGCCAAAGGCACGTGGTTGGCCAATGGCGCAGCCACCCAAACCACACCCAACAAAACGAGAGCATGCACCATGCCTGCCACAGGAGAGCGGCCACCACTTTTGACATTGGTGACCGTGCGAGCAATGGTGCCTGTGGCGGGCATGCCGCCAAAGAAAGGCGTGACAAAATTGGCCACACCTTGCGCCATGAGTTCTTGATTGGGGTTGTGCCTGTCGCCAATGAGGCCATCGGCAATGCGAGCACACAGCAAGGACTCTATGGCGCCCAGCAAAGTTAAGGTGATGATGGGCATGCTCAAGTGCTGCAGGTTGGCCAAGCTGAACTCAGGCCACACAAAACTTGGCAACTCGGAGGGGATGCCACCGAATTTGCTGCCAAT
>CANFJC010000235.1 GCA_947447245.1 Comamonadaceae bacterium | reverse complement strand
TCCGCCTCGGACCTTCCACAGGTTCCATTGTCGATGCCGCGGTTCTCAAAGGCATCCCCTACCGTCGCCTCACTGAAGGCAGCATGGTTCAATTTGGTTGGGGCAGCAAACAACGGCGCATACAAGCTGCAGAAACAGACACCACCAGTGCCATTGCCGAATCCATTGCGCAAGACAAAGACCTCACCAAGTCCTTGCTGTTGGCAGCAGGCGTGCCCGTCCCCATTGGACGACCCGCCAAAAATTTAGAAGATGCTTGGCAAATTGCACTCAGCATTGGACTTCCCATTGTGGTTAAACCCCAAGATGGCAACCAAGGCAAAGGCGTCACAGTCAACATCGTTGAGCGCGAACTGTTTAACCAAGCTTACGAAACAGCTGCTCGCTATGGCGAAGTTTTGGTCGAAAAATTCTTGCCTGGCAGTGACTACCGCTTGCTGGTCGTTGGCAACAAATTGATTGCGGCTGCCAGACGTGAGCCACCCTTGGTCGTTGGTGATGGCATTCATACCGTCAAGGAGCTGGTTGACAAAGTCAATGCAGATCCGCGCCGTGGCGATGGCCACTCTACTTCCTTGACCAAAATCAAGTTCGATGACATCGCCATCGGCCGCTTGAAGCTACAAGACCTGGAACCAAACTCAGTGGCTGAAAAAGGTCGCCGCGTCATTTTGCGCAACAACGCCAATTTGTCCACGGGTGGCACAGCCACCGATGTCACAGACGATGTTCACGCCGAAGTGGCTGCGCGGGTTGTGGCTGCAGCGCAAATGGTGGGCGTTGACATTTGCGGTGTGGACGTGGTTTGTGAGTCGGTTCTCAAGCCTTTAGAAGAACAAAATGGCGGCATTGTGGAAGTCAATGCGGCCCCAGGTCTGCGCATGCACATCAGTCCTTCTTTTGGCAAAGGTCGAAATATTGGCAAAGCCATCATCGATTACATGTACCCCAACGGAGACAACGGACGTATTCCTGTCATTGCGGTCACCGGCACCAACGGCAAGACAACCACCGTGCGACTAACGGCGCATCTTCTCAAAGCCAATCAGCTGCGCGTGGGCATGACCAACACCGACGGTGTGTATGTCAACGGCCGTCAAATTGACGATGGTGATTGCAGTGGCCCACGCAGTGCCCGCAATGTTTTGATGCACCCCGATGTCGATGCTGCTGTTTTTGAAACGGCCCGAGGTGGCTTGCTGCGCGAAGGATTGGCATTCGATCGTTGCCAAGTTGCCATCGTCACCAACATCGGCTCTGGTGATCACTTAGGCCTGAACTACATCACCACGGTCGAAGATTTATCGGTCTTAAAACGTGTCGTTGTCCTCAATGTCGCAAGCGACGGCATGGCCGTCTTGAATGCAACAGATCCTCAGGTGGCCATGATGGCCAGGATGTGTCCTGGTGATGTCACTTTCTTTGCACTCGACGCACACCATCCTGTTTTAGCCACGCACCGTGCTCAAGGCAAGCGGGTGGTTTACACCGAAAACGGCAGCATTGTGGCCCAACAAGGCAAGAAATATTTCCGCATTCCCCTGAGCGACGTTCCGCTCACGCGGCAGGGACAAATTGGCTTCCAAACAGAAAATGTCATGGCGTCAGTGGGCGCAGCATGGGCTCTCGATGTGCCATGGGAGACCATTGCACAGGGCTTGTCCACCTTCATCAGTGACATTCAAGGCGTGCCAGGTCGTTTCAATGTGTTTGACTACAAGGGGGCCACTTTGATTGCCGATTACGGTCACAACCCCGATGCCATTCAAGCTTTGGTGCAAGCCGTTGACAACATGCCCGCCCAAAAGCGCGTGGTGGTCATCAGTGGTGCGGGTGATCGCCGTGATCAAGACATTCGCGACCAAACTCAAATTTTGGGCACAGCTTTTGACGAAGTTATTTTGTACCAAGATGCGTGCCAACGCGGCCGCAGCGATGGCGAAGTGATTCAACTGCTTCGCGATGGCCTCAATGGTGCTGTCCGAACACAGTATGTTCAAGACATTCAGGGTGAGTTCAATGCCATTGATACGGCACTGGCTCGCCTGACTGAAGGCGACTTATGCCTGATCTTGATTGACCAGGTAGAGGCTGCACTGGCCTACATTCAAGGCAAGGTCAACGAAAGTCAAGTGGTTTCAGCCAAGTAACATCACGCCCATGCAGCTTGCCACAAACGTGGCGGTCCACTTCAAGCATCGCGTCCAAGTTGGTTCTTGATTTTCAATGTGAAGATGCATCTGCCGTCCTAAGATGACAGACAAAGCAAACGAAATCAACAAACCCAATGCATTCACCAGAATGTTTTCAGACCAGCAGTTAAACACCGCGGCACTCACAAGCAGACTCACGCTGAAGTGAACAAGGAAAATGGCGTAAGAAGCTTTCGACAGTTCTCCAATCCATTTCAACTTGATGACCTCTATCGGTTTGCAATCAGTCGCCTCGTACCAGCACAACAAAACCGCGATCAACACGGCCGCTATCAACCTGATTCTGGGCTGATGCGCTGTAGCAATAGCACCCAAGATCAAAATCGACAAACCCAAAGTTCGATGGCTGATCTTGATGCCCGAATAGCGCCAACTGCCCACACACAAACCTAAGCCATAGGCACTGAAAAAATAGGTTCCCCAAACTTCACCCAAAGGGTTCAGATTCCAGACAAATATTGAACTCAGGGTCAGGAGCATCCAAAAACCCAAAGCCTTGCGAATCACAGACCCGTTTTGTGATCGAATTTGCCATGCGTGTGCCAGCCATGCACACGCAACGGCCATGGCGAAAAGCTGGAAGTCGATTGCCACATACCAAACACCCGCGGAGAAGGCCTCCAAGTAAAGAACATCTTGAAGCAGAAAAACGTGGGCCACAATTTGCTTCAACGTGGGCACATCAGAAAGTGAGGCGTGGTCGAAGTAAGGCCTCACAAGCGCCGTGACAAGAACGGCCAAACTTAAAGCAGCCAACAGAGGAATCACCAGTCTTTGATAGCGCGCTAACAATCTGGGAAAGAATTGGAACTCAGCTTTGGACAAGGCCCTGGCCCAAGACTTGGCATTCAGGTACCCCCCTACCACCAAGAAAATTTGAACTGCCAACAGTCCGTGCTCAAAAAGGAATTCTTCAAGCTGTGGCAGCCACTGCGCCACCACGTCCGACATCGGACTGTAAAGCGCCAGATGGTGCCAAACAATCAGAATGCACGCGAAAGCCTTAAAGAGGTCAATGACCTCTGATCGTTCTGACTTCAAGCTGATTGCTCTTGAAATTAGAGTGCCAAGCGAGCACGCGCTGCAGCGTACTGCCGCTTTAACTTTGCAACGAGATCTGCTGTACTGACCACAGCATCAACGGCGCCAATTCCCTGACCACAGCCCCAAATATCTTTCCAGGCTTTTTTGGCATCACCCCCGAAGTTCATGGCAGAGGGATCAGACACTGGCAAGTTGGCTGGATCGAGTCCAGCCGCTTTGATGGATGGCGCCAAGTAGTTGCCATGCACACCCGTGAACAAATTGCTGTAAACAATGTCGTCTGAATTGCAGTCGACTATGGCCTGCTTGTAGGCATCGGCAGCACGGGCCTCATGGGTGGCAATGAATGCCGAGCCAATGTAGGCAAAGTCAGCACCGATGGCTTGGGCCGCCAACACAGCATCGCCGCTGGCAATTGAGCCAGACAATGCCACTGGGCCATCAAACCATTGGCGAATTTCTTGAATCAATGCAAAGGGGCTTTTTTCGCCCGCATGTCCACCAGCGCCTGCTGCCACTGCAATCAAGCCGTCTGCACCTTTTTCAATGGCCTTGTGTGCAAACTTGTTGTTGATGATGTCGTGCAGTACCACGCCACCATAACTGTGGGCTGCTTGGTTGATGTCCTCGCGCGCGCCCAATGAAGTGATGATGATCGGCACCTTGTATTTCACACACATGGCCATGTCGTGCTCAAGGCGGTCATTGCTTTTGTGCACAATTTGATTGATGGCGAAGGGTGCGGCAGGTTTGTCTGGATTGGCTTTGTTGTAAGCAGCCAAGGTTTCCGTAATTTCAATCAACCACTCTTCCAATTGCGCAGCAGGTCGCGCATTGAGTGCCGGCATGGACCCCACAACACCCGCCTTGCATTGCTCAATCACCAACTTGGGATTGCTGATGATGAACAAAGGTGAGGCAATGACCGGAAACGGCAAGTGGGCCAATGCAGCGGGAAGTTTTGACATGAGGTCTCCTGGTATTTTGTAATATGTTTGATTGCGGCAATCGCTGGCTATTTTAGAAAGCTTCTAAAGAAAGCTCTGTCACGCACTTTCCACCGTCGACGATGCTGTCGCGCACGCCTGGCGCACGGCTTAGCAAATGATCAGCATAGAAACGCGCCGTGATGACTTTGGCATCCATAAAAGCTTTGTCATT
>CANFJC010000234.1 GCA_947447245.1 Comamonadaceae bacterium | reverse complement strand
CATTGCGCCGCCAAAGGCAACTGCGAGACCTGTAGCCTTAGGTTTGGCAAAGGCTTGGTGAAGGTTTCAAACCACTGCACCTTGTCATTTTGAACGCTGCCTGCCGCACCCGTTTCTCCTGAATCAAAAGCCTTCAACCTGGTTGGGTGAACTTTTTGAACAAACTGACTGTGGTGAATTTCGCCTGCAGCCACCAGCCAAACACCCGGCCCTTCGGTAGTTGCTGCAACCACCAGAGCATCTCTTAAGTTTTGCGGACCGTCTGCATCTTTGAAATTGGCCGGGCGCATGGCGCAGGTCAAAACAATGGGTTTTGAAAGCTTCAACACCTGAGATAGAAAGTAAGCCGTTTCTTCTAAGGTGTCTGTGCCATGCGTGATCACAAGCGCAGCCACGTCGTCTTGGGCTAACCAATGGTCACAACGCTGTGCCAAGCGAGTCCATGTTTCAAAGTCCATGTCCTTGCTGTCCAATTGCGCCACCTGTTCAGCCTCAAATTGGCAGGCTGCCAAGACTTCAGGCCAAGGCAAGTGGGTGCCACTTGCCGACTTTAAAAGATCACTGATACCGCGCTGTGCGGCCTTGTATGAAAGGCCTTCGTCGGCTGATTCAGATTCACCCGCAATGGTGCCACCTGTGCCCAAAACAACAATTTTTTGAGGATTTGCTTGCATTTCTAAAAAGACTGGTTAAAAATACAGTTACTGGATAAGAAAACAGTTATTTGGCTTCAGACACCTTCAAAGGACTGCATCATGATCGATCAACCCAAGCTCACAGCGAGACAGCAAGAAATTTTGGAACTCATCCAAAAAACCATTGCCGAAACGGGCGCCCCGCCTACCCGGGCCGAAATTGCCCAAGTCTTAGGCTTCAAGTCAGCCAACGCCGCAGAAGAACACCTGCAAGCCCTGGCTCGAAAAGGCGCCATTGACTTGGTCAGCGGCACCTCTCGAGGCATTCGACTCAAAGGTTCGTCTCGCAACAGCGTTCGCCACAACACCGACCTTTTCAGCCTGCCCTTGCCTGGTTTTGCCCAATTGGCCTTGCCACTCATTGGCCGCGTTGCCGCCGGCTCCCCTATTTTGGCCCAAGAACATGTCGATCGCACCTACCATGTCGAAAGCCACCTGTTTCAAGAACAGCCCGACTACTTACTGCGCGTGCGCGGCATGTCCATGCGAGACGCCGGCATCATGGATGGCGATCTTCTGGCCGTGAAAGCCACCAAAGAAGTGCGCAACGGTCAAATTGTGGTGGCCCGCCTTGGCGATGAAGTCACCGTCAAACGTTTGCGCCGCCAAGCAGATCGCATTGAACTGCTCCCTGAAAACCCCGATTACCCCATCATTTTGGTCAACCCAGGCGAGCCCTTCGACATCGAAGGCTTGGCGGTCGGCCTCATTCGCAACACGCTCTTGATGTAATTTCAACCCCTCAAACCACAAAGACTTCCCATGACCATCGCTCTATTTGGTATTTCCAGCATTTACAACGGCATTCAAAAGTTCATGAATGCAGCAGCGCTCCTCGAGCGCACTGCGCCCTATGCTCACGCCCAGCCATCCTCAATGGGCATTTCGCCCAAAACCCACATGCTCGCCAAACAGCGTGCTTTGCGAGTTTTGCGCGTTTCTGAACACGGCGAAGCGCCCCATTGCGCGGGCCGCATGATCATTTCTGGCCGCATGTCCGATGTCTGCGCAGAACTTGACAGGCTGGTCGCACTCGAGGCCCAGAAAAAGCCTACGCTCACCCACTGATTTTTCCGGCCTTGGGGGGCTAAATTTCATCCGCCTCCCCAATGACAGCCTCTAGGCAGGGCACAATAGTGCCTATGAATATTGTGATCCTTGACGACTACCAAGATGTCGTCCGAAAACTAGAATGCGCCGCCAAACTCGACGCCTACAACGCCAAGGTCTACACCAACACCGTCAAAGGTTTGGGGCAGTTGTCTGTTCGCTTGAAAGACGCCGACATCTTGGTCCTCATTCGCGAACGCACCCACCTCAACAGGCAATTGCTTGAAAAACTCCCACGCCTCAAGCTCATTTCTCAAACAGGCGCGGCCGGTTCTCACATTGATTTAGAAGCCTGCTCAGAGCGTGGCATTGCTGTTGCGCAGGGAACAGGGTCGCCCTATGCGCCTGCCGAATTAACTTGGGCACTGATCATGGCGGCGGCCCGCCGAGTTCCACAATACATTGGCAACCTCAAGCACGGCGCTTGGCAGCAGTCTGGTTTGAAAAGTGCGTCCATGCCAGCCAACTTTGGTTTGGGCACCGTGCTCAGAGGCAAAACATTGGGCATTTGGGGCTATGGAAAAATTGGCCAACTGGTTGCTGGCTACGCCAAAGCGTTCGGCATGCAAGTGGTTGTCTGGGGCAGTGAAGCATCTCGCGAAAAAGCGGCCAAGGACGGACACATTCCGGCTTCTACGCGTGAAGCACTGTTTGAGCAAAGCGATGTCCTTTCAGTGCATCTGCGGCTTAACGAAGCAACCCGCGGCATTGTCACTTTGGAAGATCTGTCGCGCATGAAAACCACCGCCATGATTGTGAACACATCACGCGCAGAACTGATTGAACCCGACGCTCTCATCAGCGCGCTCAATCGGGGGCGCCCCGGTTTAGCAGCCATCGATGTTTTTGAACACGAACCTATTTTGCAGGGCCATGCCTTGCTGCGATTGGAAAATTGCATTTGTACACCGCATATTGGTTATGTGGAAAAAGACAACTACGAGTTGTATTTCGGCGCCGCATTTGACAACGTGGTCAGTTTCATCAAAGGCACGCCTACCAACATCGTCAATCCGGGCGCCTTGCAAGTTCGTCGCTAAGAGGCAACAAGTAGATTTTGTCTGCTTGAAATTTCAAATCAATCTCCATCAGATCATGAACATTGCATTCAACCAAGTTGCAGTCATTGGCGCAGGTGCCATGGGACGTGGCATTGCCCAAATCGCTGCGCAAGCGGGCAGTCATGTTTACCTTTATGACACCCAAGCAGAGGCCTCGCTGAAAGCCAAAGATGCCGTGTACCAGGTATGGGACTCACTCCTTGTGAAAGGCCGCCTTGATGCAGACACCGTTGCCAAATACAAAGCGAATTTGATGACGGCCAGCAGCTTGCAAGATTTGAAGCATTGCGAATTGATCGTCGAAGCCATCGTTGAGCGACTCGACATCAAAAAGAGCTTGTTTGTGGAACTCGAAAACCTGGTTCCTGACACCACCGTGTTGGTCACCAACACCTCTTCACTTTCTGTCACCGCCATTGCTGCAGCCCTCAAACGGCCAGAACAATTTGCGGGCTATCACTTCTTCAATCCCGTGCCATTGATGAAAGTGGTGGAAGTCATTGCCGGATTAAAAACCAAGCCAGACGTTTGCCTGCGGCTTTCAGCCTTCGCCAAACAGATGGGGCATGCGCCCGTGCAAGCGCACGACACCCCTGGCTTCATCGTGAACCATGCAGGCCGCGGCTACGGCACCGAAGCTTTGCGCATCGTGTCTGAAAGCGTGGCAGATTTCGCCACCATAGATCGAATTTTGAAAGACCAAGTTGGCTTCAAATTGGGCCCCTTCGAGCTCTTCGATTTAACGGCTTTGGATGTATCGCATCCTGTCATGGAGTCTATTTACAACCAGTACTACCAAGAGCCTCGCTACCGCCCCAGTGTCATTACAGCGCAGCGCTTGGCAGGCGGCGTGGTGGGCAAAAAAGTGGGGGAAGGCTTCTACAAATACCTTGAAGGCAAAGCCCTCACAAGCCCAGAACCTGCCTTGCCCGATGTCAAAGACTTTCCACCTGTTTGGGTGTCTCCCCGTGCCTCAAGGCGCCTAGAGCTTTTGCAACTTCTCAAAGATTTGGGTGCCACCATCGAAACGGGTGCCTCACCTTCACCGCATGCTTTAACTTTGGTGGCGCCTTTAGGCTTTGATGTCACCACAGTGGCCGTGGTCGAGCGCCTTGACCCAGCGCGCACCATTGGCATTGACATGCTGTTTGACGATGCCGCCACCAAGCGAAGAGTTCTGGCCACCAACCCAGCCACAAGATCAGACATGCGCGATGCAGCCCATGCCCTTTTTGCCAAAGATGGCAAAGCAGTCAGTGTGGTGCGAGACAGTGGCGGCTTTGTGACCCAACGCGTTGTGGCCAACATTGTGAACATCGCTTCTGACATGTGCCAACAGGGTGTTTGCACACCACAAGATTTGGATCTGGCTGTGACTTTGGGCCTTGGTTATCCTTTGGGCCCGCTCGCACTGGGTGACAAGTTAGGTCCGACCAATGTGTTGGAAGTGCTGTTCAATTTGCAAACTGTCTATGGCGATCCAAGGTATCGCCCAAGCCCATGGCTGCGCCGTCGAGGCGCCATAGGCTTGTCCTTACTCCACACCGAGGACTGAATCAT
>CANFJC010000233.1 GCA_947447245.1 Comamonadaceae bacterium | reverse complement strand
TGGTCATCAGCCACGATCGTTGGTTCTTGGACCGCATTGCCACCCATATTTTGGCCGCTGAAGGCGACAGCCAATGGGTGTTCTTTGACGGCAACTACCAAGAGTACGAAGCCGACAAGAAGAAGCGTTTGGGCGAAGAGGGTGCCAAGCCTAAGCGCGTGCGTTTCAAAGCTTTGAAATAACTCACTTGAAGAGTGGGCCGATGACATGAAACCCATGCGCTTAGAGGACGTCCTCTTTAGCCAAGGTTTCGGTACCCGCCGTGTGTGCGCAGGCTTGGTGCAGCAAGGCTATGTGAGCGTGAATGGCGAAGTGCAAGAAGACCCTGGTGTCTTCTTTGATCCAGAAAATTTCAAGTTCAAAGTGCAGGGCACGGAGTGGCCTTACTTTGACCGCGCTTACCTGATGCTGCACAAACCCACAGGCACAGAGTGTTCACAAAAGCCCTCGACTTGGCCCAGCATCTACACTTTGCTGCCGTCGCCTTTGAGACTGCGTCCTCAAAAAGCTGCGGTGCAAGGCGTTCAAGCGGTGGGCCGCTTAGACCAAGACACTACCGGCTTGTTGTTGCTCACCGATGACGGCAAATTCATTCACCGCATGAGCTCACCCAAGCACCACATGCCCAAGGTCTACGAGGTCACCACCAAGCACGAGATCACGGAGCAGCAGGTTGAAAAACTTTTGTCAGGCGTGGTGCTAGATGACAGCCCAAAGCCTGTGCAGGCAGCAGCTTGTGAAAAAGTGACAGACACCCATTTGAAACTGACACTGACTGAAGGCAAGTACCACCAAGTCAAACGCATGTTGGCGGCTGTGGGCAATCGTGTGGAAGGACTGCACCGCAGTGCCATCGGCAATTTGCAGTTGCCCGATGATTTGGCACCAGGTCAATGGCGCTGGATCTTGCCCAGCGAACTCGAGAAATACTTCAAAGCCTGAAGCACTTCCAAGGGCTGGTCCTTGTGGGGACTGTGCCCGCAGTTTTCTAATTTCACCAATTGCGTGTGAGTAGCATGCACCGCAATTTCATCAATTTGCGCCATGGTCCCATAAGGATCATTGACGCCTTGAATGGCCATCAAGGGGGATTGAATCTTTGCAAGCAAAGGCCGAATGTCAAAGCTTCTAAAGGCTTCACTCAACCACACATCGTTCCACTGCCAGAAAGCCACATCGACATCTTTGTGAAAGGCTGCTAACTTGGGTCTGAGTTTTTCAAAGTGATCTCGCGCATGCGTGATGGCTTGAACAGAAATGTCTTCCACCATCACATGAGGCGCCATGACCACACAGCCTGCAACAGAAAATTGACTGGCATGAATGAGTGCAATGCTGCCGCCATCGGAGTGGCCTATCAAGAGGGGATTGGCAATGCCCAAATGGGCCAACAAAGCAGGCAGCACTTCCAATGCTTCACGGTGCATGTAGATCGATGGAAGTCTTCCAGAACCGCGCACGTCAGGAATACCTGCGGATTGCCCATAGCCTTGCCGTGAATAGACCCAGCCTTCACAGCCCAGACCTTGGCAGATTTGCGCGGGCCAATCTTTCCAAAGGGCCACGCTGCCCAGTCCTTCGTGCAAAAAAACGCAACTCGGAGCCTTGTGCTTGAGGGCCAATGGCTTGTCCAGCGGGATGTGTTTCACTTCTAAGTCAACACCCAAGATGGAGATCAGAGAGGGGGCAGTCATGCGGTCAATTTTGACACTAGAAAACCCCCAAAATGGAAAAAGATAGGGCTTGATCGACTAAGGGGTCTGCCAATACCCCATTACACTTGAGGAATGATCTTACAAGCACTGACCTTCACAATTGGTTTGGCCACCTTCGGCCTTGCTTCGGCCATGTCTTCAGGACCCAAACCGGCGCCTCCTGAGCCTGCAGTTTTAGCACCGGCCCCCATCTTTGTCTTAAATTCCCTTGAAGGCAATGTCAGTGTCATTGACCCTGTCACTTGGACAGAAACCAAGCGCATCCCTACCGGCAAAGAGCCTCACCATTTGTACCTGACGCCCGATGAAAAGTCGGTCATTGTGGCCAATGCCCTGTCCGATTCTCTGACGTTCATCGATCCTCGAACTACAGAAATCCAACGTGTGATTCCAGGTATTTTGGACCCCTATCATTTGCGGTTTTCACCCGATATGAAATGGTTCGTCACGGTTGCCAACCGACTCAATCACATCGACATCTACAAATGGGATGGGCAAACACCCACCTTGGTCAAACGCATTCAATCGGCTAAAACGCCCAGCCACATGTGGATTGACAGCAAGAGCACCACGGTGTGGGCCACCATGCAAGACAGCAATGAATTGGTCGCCATTGATTTGAACACCCAAACCATCAAGTGGCGCGTGAAAACGGGCCCCATGCCAGCGGATGTGTTTGTCACGCCTGACGATCAAACATTGTTGATCGGTCTGACGGGCGGTGAAGGGGTAGAGGTTTATGACGTGTCTAAAAACCCCGCTAAAAAAATCAAATTGATTCAAACGGGAAAAGGCGCGCATGCTTTCCGTGCCTTGGGTGACAAGCAGCATGTGTTGGTCAGTAACCGTGTAGGCAACTCCATCAGCAAAATCGATTACAAAAGTCTTGCGGTGGTTGACAAGTTTCCAGGGCCCAGTGGGCCAGATTGCTTGGACATCATGGCAGATGGCAAAACCATTTTGCTGGCTTCTCGTTGGGCTCAAAAGTTAACTGTCATCGACATGAGCACCCGTCAAGTGGTACGTCAAATCAAAGTGGGCAAGTCTCCGCATGGGGTTTGGACCTTGGACCATGCGCCACGCCAATGACACTTTGAGCAAGCGTCTGACCCGGATCTTTCTGGGTGCACTCTTGTTCAATGCGCTTTCGTTGGCCGTGGCTGCCGAGCCTCCAAAAACGCCGCAGCAATGCCCAAAACCCATTTACCTGACCTTTGACACGGGTCACATGGGCGTGGCTCCCTTGATTGCTGACGTACTGCGCAAGCATCAAGTGGCCGTGACCTTTTTTGGAGCCCATGAAAAAACGCAAGAGGGCGACGGCAGCCTGGGCCAACACTGGTCTGCATGGTGGAAGGCGCGGGCCACTGAAGGTCACGATTTTGCAAGCCATACCTACGACCATGCTTATTGGCGATCGGATGTTGACTCGCGCACTTTCAAAATTCGACCCAGTTCAGGTGAGCAAAAAGACCAAAACTTAATTTGGACGGCAGAAAACTATTGTGCTAACTTGAAAAAAGCCTCCCAGCGTTTGGAAGCCATGACGGGTCGCGCAAGTTTGCCTTTGTTTAGAGCGCCGGGTGGCAAAACTTCACCCGCTTTGTTGAAGGCCGCCAGTCAATGTGGCTACACCCACGTCGCTTGGACTCCTGCTGGTTTTTTAGGGGACGAATTGTCCAGTCAAATCCACAGCAACGCTGCGTTGTTGCAGTCTGCGCTTAAAAGCATCAAATCTGGCGATATATTGATGGCCCATTTGGGCATTTGGTCGCGCCAAGATCCTTGGGCGCCTGCGGTGTTGGAACCTCTCATTGTGGGCCTGAAAGACAAAGGGTTTTGTTTTGCCAGTTTGCGCCAACACCCACAATATTCGAAACTCCTTGCTACAGTGCCATAAATCCCCTTGAACCTTGCCCACTTCTTATTTTGAACGCCATGTTGACATCCATGATTGAGTGGCTCATTGACACCTTCTCAGCATTGCAAACCTTGTTGTTTGAAAGTGTGGTTCAGCCCATCGCCTTTGCTTGGGGTGCCGGCAACTTGTTGGATGTGGCCTACGAAGGCACAGGGTGGCTTTTAATTGGCTTGCTGCAAATTCTGCTGTTGCTTGTCTTCATTGCGCCTTTGGAAAAATGGCGACCTTTCGAGCCTGTGACGGATGCCAAAGGGGTCAAAGTTGATGTCATTTACACCCTCATCCATCGTTTGGGCCTGTTCAAGCTGGTCATGTTTTTCACTTTTGAAAATGCCGTTGAAACTGTGTTTGGCATGTTGCGGGTGCATGGTCTTCCAACCTTCAACATCGATGCCATTTGGCCGGGCGTCTCAGACATTGCCTGGGTCAGTTTCATTCTCTACCTTGTCGTCTTTGATTTTGTGCACTACCTGATTCACCGAGGACAGCATCAGTTCAATCGTTGGTGGGCGCTGCATTCTTTGCATCATTCGCAAAGGCAAATGACCCTTTGGACAGACAACCGCAATCATTTGCTAGACGATGTGATCACCACGCTTTTGTTGTCTGTGGTGGCCAAACTGATTGGGGTGGGCCCGGGTCAATTTATTGCCTTGGTGGTGTTGAGTCAATTGAGTGAAAGTTTTCAACACGCCAACATCAGATGCAGTTTTGGCTGGCTGGGCGATCGCATGTGGGTCAGCCCAAGGTTTCACCGCTTGCACCACTCCATTGGCATTGGTCATGAATCAGCGGGCCGACAAACATTAGGCGGACACAACTTCGGGGTCTT
>CANFJC010000232.1 GCA_947447245.1 Comamonadaceae bacterium | reverse complement strand
GTTTCGCATCCTCGAATTCCACCCTGGCCTACAAGAACGTGTGCACCGCACCGACACCATCGATTACATCGTCGTCATGAAAGGTGAGATCGACATGGAGTTGGAAACGGGTGAGGAGGTTCACCTCAAGGCAGGTGATGTGATGGTGCAGCGTGGCACCGTGCACAACTGGATCAACCGCGGCACCGAGCCTTGCCTGTTGGCTGTCATATTGATCCACGCCAGCTCCGTGGTGGCGGGTGACAAAGTGCTGGCCGCATTCGGTTGATATTCTGAATGATCGACATGCTTTTTTTCTTGCCTGATTGACTCATCTGCCGCGGAGGTTTTGTCGGCAATGGCAGGTATTCCTGCAGCACCCCTCAAACCAAGGGCCAGTTGAATGCATTAAACATTTTTAAATGAGCTGTATCAAGTTAAGGGAGCACTTGCGTATTTGATATATCCAGGTCTTAGCTCAATTTGTTTAAACCAGCGGCTCAAATGTTGATACGCCTCACGCTCAATTGGCAAGTTAAACCATCTAAACGCAATCAAAGCCAATGGCACATCAGCAATAGTGAAATGATCCCCTGCTACCCATGTTGAACTTTTAAGTTGGTAGTCGAGGATATTTAAAATTGAACTCATTTGAACTCTTGTTTTTTCAAGTTCTGCCAAATTGCGTTCTTCAGGCTTGGTACGAATGAAACCCCAGAACAAAGGCCTCATTACAGGCCATGCGGTGGTGTTGTACCAATCTAGCCATTGGTCAATTTTGGCGGATTGATGTGCAGATTTTGGATAAAAAGTATCTGTGACGTCATGTTTTTTTGAAAGGTAACGCAAAATTGCATGCGACTCCCACAAAACCAATTCATTGTCTTGAATGACGGGTACCAACCCGTTGGGGTTCAACTGAAGAAAAGACTGTGTTTTATTTACACCAAATTGCATACCTGCATCGGTGCGTTCAAATGGAATTTTTAAGTCCTCACACAACCAAAGTACTTTTTGAACATTGATTGAATTAAGCCGTCCCCAGATGTGTAAATTTTTCATGAGATTTTGTAGTCTTACGTTTTTTCTTAGTCCAAAGAAAACTGGGACCAATCTTACAGAGGCAGAACTAAAAAGTGGCTCGATCTTTTATCGACCTAACCCTGGTCTACGCTCAAATGCTTGCACCTTATCGGGTATGTGATGAAACTGTTTTCTGTTAACCGTCTTTCAGTGTTTCATGAAAAGTGGTGATTTGTTTTTTGAGCCCAGCAATCATGCACGTAATGTCTGAAGTGATCATCACCATATCAAAGCCACGCTTAACCGATGCTGCTGCAAACTCAGCACTCGCGCAATGCATGCACACTTTTTTGCCGTGGCGATGGGCCACTTCTTTGATACGGTCGCAGGTAGACATGTGAAGCGGATCTGGATTGTCAGCGCGTGGCGCAATACCCAAAGCATAAGAAAGATCAGCGGGGCCAATGTAGATGACATCGACGCCAGGGGTTGCGCAAATCTCTTCTAAATTGTTCAAGCCTTCTTTCGTCTCAATCATGGCCATCAACAGGATTTCATCATTGGCTTTAGCAAAATAGTCTGGGCCGTGAATTTGCAAAGCACGGACAGGTCCTGACGAACGGTCACCTGTTGGTGGATATCGACAAGCCGAAACTGCCTTACGGGCTTCCTCGGCGTTATTGATCAGGGGAACAATGATGGCGCAGGCGCCAAAGTCCAAGGCTTTCATGATGGCAGCGGGTTCATTCCAACCCACCCGCACGACTGGGGCTGCATCGGTTGCTGAAACTGCTTGCAGCATTTCCATCAAATTGCTCAAGCCCGTAACGCCATGCTGCATATCGATACAAACCGCATCAAAACCTTGTCTGGCCGTTATTTCAGCGGTAAAGGTATTGGCGATGGAGATCCATCCCAAGGTAACAGGCTTGCCATGCGCCCATATTTGCTTGATTTTGTTGGGTTTCATTTTGATTACTTTTTGTGATGTTCGCTAATTCTGCATTATGAAGAGTATCGACAATTAAATCTTGGCTGCAGTCACAATGATCTCAACCAATAGATCGGGTGAGGCCAGATGCACTTCGCCCGTTGCGCGTGTTGGCAGGGCATCTTTAGGCGCCCACTCGGCCCACACACTGTTCATGCCTGCAAAGTCCGCAGTGATATCTTTAAGCCAGATCTGGACGCTTAACAAATGTCGTTTGTCAGAGCCTGCTGTCGCCAGATAACCGTCTATCTTTTGTAGCACATCGCGCGTTTGCGCAACGATGTCTCCTTTGACGCTGGCCGTAATGCCTGCGATATAGATTGTGTCGCCATGAATGACGACACGACTAAGTCGTTCGTTTGAATCGATGCGAGTGATATGGGTCATTTGTAGGTTCCAGTTTTTTTGATATTCAATTTAAGGTCAAGTAAGTCGATCATGCCTCAGGATTCCAAAATTTAGAGTTAGGGACTTTGGTTTTATTCGGCTTTGATGTTGGCATCTCTGATCACCTTGCCCCACTTGGCATAGTCGCTCTTAACCTTCTCAACGGTCTGCGAAGGCGTCAGGAATTCTGCGTCGCACCCTAGCTGTTTGTATTGCTCCTGAAGGCCTTTATCCTCGCCCGCCTTAAGCAGTGCCTGAGACAGCCGAGCTACAACTTCTGGCGGCATACCGGCAGGGCCCATCAGCTCGAACCAGCCGGTGGAATCAAAACCCTTGAAGCCCAGTTCGTCCATGGTCGGCACTTCAGGAAAGGCACCAGAACGTTTTGGCGAAGTCACCGCCAGGGCGAGAATCTTGCCAGACTTGTAAGGGCCAACCGCCGCAGTCAGTGAGGAAAATAGCATGGGCACTTGGTTGCCCATCAGGTCTGTAATAGCTGGAGCACCTCCCTTGTATGGAATGTGCAGTAGATTCACACCAGTAAAACTCTTAAACAGCTCGCCAGAAAAGTGGTGTGGCCCAGCAATGCCCGAGGTGCCATAGCTCC
Source organism: Comamonadaceae bacterium (assembly GCA_947447245.1). GTDB lineage: Bacteria > Pseudomonadota > Gammaproteobacteria > Burkholderiales > Burkholderiaceae_C > Limnohabitans_A. Next base: position 1,494 of record CANFJC010000232.1, on the reverse strand, counting down.
ATTTATCAGGTTCTTTTTTTGCCGCGACAACCAGTTCGGAAACGCTCTTGAATGGCGAGGAAGGATGCACCACCAGCACGCTACCGGTGCTGCAAACATGACCGATGTGGGTGAAAGAGTTCAGGTGGTTGTATGCCACTTTGGTCAGATGCGGCGCGGTAGTGAAGGGGCCGCCATCGGCAAAGTAAAGCGTGTAACCATCTGGTGGAACCTTGCTGATGAAATCCGCCGCCACACCACCGGCTGTGCCTGGCTTGGGTTCGACGATGATCGCTTGTCCCAGCAGCGGCTCAAGGATGCGCATTAAGGGTCGCGCTGCAGCATCCGCTGCCCCGCCGGCCGTGTAGCCAAGCACCACTCGAATGGGCTTATTGGGGTAAGCCTGAGCAAGGGCCTGTGTGGCCCCCACCGAGACGAGGGCCAAGGCAATGGCTGCTATTCTCTTCATCATCGTTTGTCTCCGATTGGTTTTTGGTTAAGAACAGATAAAACAGAAAGCTCTGGGTTTGAATTGGCTAATCATCAGTCGACGCGCACCACCAGCTTACCAAGGTGCTGATTGCCTTGCATGATTTGCTGTGCGGCCGGTAGGTCATCGAGCGAGAAGACTTGGTCGACCAATGGCGTGACACGGCCATCCACCAACATGGGCAGCAAATCGCGCTCTAGCGCCTGCGCTGCTGCAATACGATGAGACATTGTGCGCATCTTGTTGGATACGCCAAACAATTGCAACCGTTTACTGTGCAGTGCACCAAGGTCCATGCTTGCCTCGACCTGACCGTCGACATAGCCCACCATGGCCAATCGCGCTTGGAAACCCATCGCTTCAATACATGCGGGAAAGACACTGCCGCCAACGTTGTTGACCACCAGGTCTACACCCTGGTTTTGTGTGGCTTGCATGACGTCTGGCACGAAGTCGGGCTTTCGAGTGTGCAACGCAACATCGAGGCCCATCGCCTTCAGGCGCTCGAGCTTATCCAAAGAACCGGAGGTGCCGATGACCTTCGCACCCAGTGCTTTTGCGACCTGCAAGGCCGCCACGCCGACGCCCGACGAGATACCGGTCACCAGCACCCACTCGCCTGAAGCCAACCTGCCGTGCGCCATCAACGCTTCATAAACGGTGAGAAACACCACCGTCGTGGCGGCTGCCTGTTCCCAAGTTAGACGCGCAGGAGCTGCGAACACTTCATCTGCCACCATGCAACCGTGCTCCGCGAAGGAACCATCGCAACGGCCCATGACGCGATCGCCAAGCTTCCAGCGAGTAACGCCTGCGCCCAGCGAGGTCACTTCGCCCGCCGCCTCGAAACCTGCTGGTCGAGCCTTCGACGACGTGTGCAGGCCGTGGCCAGCAATGAACTCACCGCGATTGAGCGCTGCGGCACGAATGCGAATACCCACCTGCCCGGGCTCGGGTTGCGGAACGGGTATGTCGCGCAGCTCGAGCGACATTGCATTGTCTGCGGTACGGATCCACCATGATTT
>CANFJC010000231.1 GCA_947447245.1 Comamonadaceae bacterium | reverse complement strand
GTCAAGAGATTCACGACATGATGCTGTTGGCAGGGCTGAACGAAATTAAATTCTCTGATTGTGCGCCTTACTGGTGTGTTGTTGGCATCAAGCAATGATCAAAGTGCTTGGTTTAGCGCTTTATGGCCCTTTGGCAGCAAGTACTCGGTACAGGTTGGGGCAATATGTAAAAGGCTTAGCTGATTTTGGTATCGACTTACAAATACGGTATTTACTGGGTGACGACTACCTGCGCCGACGGTTTGCCGGTGCACCAATTCATTTGACTCCATTGATGCAGGCAGGCGCAAGACGCTTGTTCGATTTATGGCAACAAGACAAGTTCGATATCACGATGCTGCATTGCGAACTCTTTCCTCTATTGCCCGGTAGTCTGGAGAAAATGTTACTTCGTAAGCCCTACGTCTATGACTTCGATGATGCATTTTATCTGCGATACAAAATTGGAAAAATGGGGATAGCAAAACCGATTCTTGGATCTAAGTTTGAAACTGTTATTCACGGGGCTGCTGCAGTTACTGCGGGCAGTCATGTGTTAGCAAAATACGCGGGGCTATACAATCCCAAGACTAATTACCTGCCCACAGTCGTCGATACCGATCGCTACTTGCAAAGCCACAAGCAGCGGGGCGGGAGCGTATTTACAGTTGGTTGGATTGGCTCCCCTTCGACTGCAACTTACCTGTCTGAGATCATTAACCCATTGTCCACTCTTGCACAGGAAAGTAGTGTTCGCTTTGTGGTAATTGGTGGCAAGGCTCCTTTTATTCCCAATGTCGATGTCATCGAAATTGCCTGGAGCGAAAGCACAGAAGTAGACCTCATCAACACTTTTGACGTAGGAGTAATGCCTTTGTCTGATGATGAGTGGGCTCGCGGAAAGTGTGCCTTTAAACTTATTCAGTATATGGCCTGCGGAGTACCAGTAGTGGCATCTCCGGTGGGCGCCAACTTGGATGTGGTTTCACCAAGTTGCGGATTCTTAGCGAGAACGGCATACGATTGGGTAGACAGTCTACGCCAATTGCGTAACAACATTCCTCTTCGACTACGCATGGGAGAAGCTGGCAGAGTAAGAGTTGAAGAGGGCTACTCTCTGAAGACGGGATTGCCAAAATTGGCAACAATAATTCGCAATGTTGCTAATTTGGAATGCTCATGAAAATTTCTCCAACGCGATTTCTTCAAATTCTCGGAAGCTTTATTTAGAAAAAAATTATGTGCGGAATTGCTGGTTTTTTGAAAACAGGTAAAAGTGGTAACGCATTAGTTTGCCAAGATGCTTTGGAAATATCGGATAGCAATTTTATGGCAGCCGTCGTTAAGCAGATGACAGATGCCTTGCAGCACCGTGGGCCAGATGATTCTGGTTTATGGGTTGATGCGAAGAATGGTATTGCCCTTGGACACCGACGATTGTCTATAGTTGATTTGTCCCCTGCCGGTCATCAACCCATGATCTCTGCCAGTGGGCGGTATGTACTGGCGTTCAATGGAGAGATTTACAACCATTTAAAGTTGCGTGAGGAACTTGAGGGGTCAGATTGCCACTCCTCTATTGCAACGAAGGGCTCATTGTGGCTGGGCCACTCTGACACTGAGACCTTGTTAGCAGGGTTTGAAGCTTGGGGAGTGGAGACAGCGCTTCGCAAGGCTATAGGCATGTTTGCCATTGCACTTTGGGATAATCAGGAAAAAACTCTCATCTTGGCCCGAGATCGTTTGGGTGAAAAACCGCTTTATTACGGCTGGATAAACGGGATGTTTGTCTTTGGATCTGAGTTAAAGGCTTTGAAGGCCTATCCAGGTTTTGATAACCAGGTCTGCCGTCAAGCTCTGGTTCAGTACCTGCGCTTCATGTACGTGCCAGCTCCCCGTAGTATTTTTCAAGGCATTTTTAAACTTGAGCCGGGCTGTGTGTTGTCAGTGAAATCACATGCTCCTTCTTGTGCCCCTTCGCAGCCATTGCGGCCTGCTCAAGAAAATGACCTAGGACACGCTGGTTTGCAGCTTAGCCGGTGGTGGTCATTAGCTGATGCGGTGATGGTCGGGGCTAGCAACACAATTAAGAACGAAGATGTTGCTTTAAGTCAGCTGGAAAGTAGTCTTAAAGAGGCAGTACAAATGCAGTCTTTGGCCGATGTGCCTTTGGGGGCATTTTTATCGGGTGGTGTAGATTCTTCTACGATTGTGGCCTTGATGCAACAAGACTCTTCGCGGCCTGTAAAGACTTTCACTATTGGCTTTGACGAAGCAGGTTTTGATGAGTCGCCTTATGCGCGGGCCATAGCTGATCACTTAGGCACAGACCACACTGAAATGCGTGTGACAGCTCAAATGGCGCAAGACGTTATTCCAAACTTACCTTGGATGTACGACGAGCCATTTGCAGATTCGTCCCAAATTCCAACACATCTGGTTTCTCGTGCAGCTAGAAAGCATGTCAAAGTCGCCTTGAGTGGCGATGCGGGAGATGAGCTGTTTGGCGGATACAACAGATATTTTTGGGGGCCGCGCATCTGGAATCGGCTGAGCCTTTTACCCTCACCAGCAAGAAAAATCTTGGGTACCGCTTTGGCTTCTGTTCCCATTGGTACTTGGAACAAGGTGGGGGGCCACGTGTTTAGGCGCGGCAATGCAGTGTCGCTTTTTGGCGATAAAGTTCACAAACTGGCCGATCGAGTTTGCAATGTTAATAATTTGGACGACCTTTACCGTAGTTTGGTTAGCGAGTGGTCAGATCCTGCAAGTTTGGTGATAAGTGATAACGGTTCAGCGATCATCGAACCTCAAAGCGTACTCGACGCTCCGTTACCATCTCCAGACATGCCACAGCCTTTGCCAATGATGTACCGTGACAGTATGTCTTATTTGACTGATGACATCTTGTGCAAAGTGGATCGAGCTGCCATGGCCTGCAGCCTAGAAACTCGGGTACCTTTTTTGGACCATCGAGTGGTCGAACTGGCTTGGCGTCTGCCATTACACATGAAAGTACGCGGCAACACTGGTAAGTGGGCGCTGCGACAGGTTCTCTACAAATACGTTCCCAAGGATTTAATCGACAGGCCAAAGGCGGGATTTGCGATACCCCTTGGTGAATGGTTAAGGGGGCCTTTGAGAGACTGGTCCGAGAGCTTGCTTTGCGAGAAACGATTGAATTCAGAGGGTTTTTTGCGATCCACTCCCATTCGCAAAGCTTGGTCCGAACATTTGAATGGTAGTCGAGACCACACCACCAAGATTTGGGCAGTGTTGATGTTTCAAGCTTGGCTAGAAAAGAACCGGTGACATGACGCTTTATTGGTTGATGTTTTTTTTGCCTTGTTTGATGACCGTTATTAGGCCGCATTGGACGCATGCCGCACAAGCAAAGCGGGCCTGGGAGTTAGGATTTAAGCTTTATTTTATTGCTCTGATTTTATTGGTGGGATTGCGATATCAAGTGGGTGCGGACTGGCATCATTATTTAGCGCCTATTGAATTAGCTCTTCAGCAAAACTTCTTTGATTTTGTGTTTATGCCGGGTGATCTGGCATACAGTACTTTGACTTGGTTGTCAGCTCACGCTGGTTTCGGTGTTTATGGGGTCAACTTGATTTGTGCTGGGATATTTGCGTTAGGCTTAGCGGTCTTTTGCCAAAACAGCCTTCACCCTTGGCTGGCTCTGGCGGTGGCAGTACCATACTTGGTCATTGTGGTGGCAATGGGCTACACCCGCCAGGGGGTGGCAATTGGCTTGGTGATGTTGGGTCTTGTGTCTCTTGACAAAAATAACTTGACCGTGTTCATCGCATGGATGGTAATGGCTGCCTTGTTTCACAAAACAGCTTTGATATTAATACCGCTAGGCATATTTGCCGGGCGCAAAAGTTGGGTATCAATCGGGGGGATTTTGCTGATAGCTGTATTGTTGTTTTTCTTGTTGCTAGCGGAGTATGTAGACCACTTGGTGGCTGGTTATATAACAGACCAATATGCCTCATCTGGTGCTGCTATTCGAATTGCTATGAACGCTGTTCCTGCTGCCATTTTTTTGGTTTTTCGCAAACGTTTTAAATTATCAGATGAGCAAAAAATGTTCTGGACATGGATTTCTTTTGGGGGACTGTTATTTATTGGCTTACTGGCCATTTCTCCTTCTTCGACAGCAGTTGACAGGGTGGCGCTTTACTGGATCCCGCTTCAACTGTACGTCTGGTCACGATTGCCTACAGCTATGGCCCAAACTCTCAGTGCACAACTGCCTTGGGTTGTATTGGTGTTGCTTTACTCCCTAACTGTTCAGTTTGTCTGGTTGTTTTACGCAGACCACCGCTTTGCCTGGGTGCCTTACCAGTTTTACCCTTGGGTATGGCTCTGGCAATGAAGGTTCTGATTTCGGTCAACTCGGCTTGGAACCTGCTGAATTTTCGGGTGGGACTAATAAGGGCTTTGGTGGCAGATGGTCACACCGTTGTGCTGGCCGCGCCAAGTGATGAGCACGTACCAGCTTTGCAGGGATTGGGGGCAAGTTTCATTGACTTACCCATGCGTGTGCATGGCACCAATCCAATGGCTGACC
>CANFJC010000230.1 GCA_947447245.1 Comamonadaceae bacterium | reverse complement strand
CTGCAGTTCTAAGTTGCGTGTCACTCATATAACCATTACCACTTGCACCGCCAGACTGGAGCAGCAATGTCGTACTTTGACCAACAGATTTTTGCGTGTAGTAAGTTCCCTCAGTGAAGTACCCTAACATTCCCGCTTCTTGAGTCATTTCACGATCGAAGCCAAAAGCGCCCTCTAAAACAATTCGCACTTGATCAAAATTGTGTCGATGTCTTGGTGCTACATAGTCATTCGCATACACAAGCGTTAAATGGAAATTGTTAGGCGTGTTTTCTTCTCCTTGAAGAAGACTCAAAAAATGCACGCCACCTCCTCGATGTGCAGAGGCGCCTTTTCGAACTGCTGTTGCTTCGTGAACTATTTTCAAAGCCTAACTCCTATTCAACGCGTGCGCCAGAATCACGAACAATGGAAGACCATGCTTGTCTATCTGCAGCAGTGAATCGAGTAAAAGCATCAGGTGTTGTTGAAATATCCGACTCCAAACCCTGACCTGCAACTTTCTCTCGGACAACACTATTGCTCATCACTTGGTTAAGTGCACTGTGAAGTTTGGCCACAATTGAAGCTGGCATTCCCGATGGACCAAACAATCCATACCATCCATTGATATCAAAGTTTGGAAGACCAGCTTCTTCTGCACCTGGTACGCCAGGTACGAGAGCCGATGCCTTGGCGGTGGTCAATGCCAGAGCTTTAGCTCTTCCTTGTTTGACAAAGCCCATGATTGAAGTTGGCGAGGTAATGATTAACTGCACCTCTCCAGATATAAGGGCTCTAACAGATTCACCGGCACCTTTGTATGGAACGTGAATCATTTGCAGTCCTGCGAATTTATTCAAATAGCCACCTGCAATATGTCCTGGAGACCCAATGCCACTAGAAGCAAAATTAACTTTGTCGCCTTCTTTTCGCGCATATGCTAAAAATTCACGAAGGTTATTGACTGGCAGGTTCGCAGGTACTACAAAGACTGTAGGAGAAGAAACAAGCTTTCCAATGGGCGTAAAGTCTTTCGATACATCAAAAGGCATTCGCGCAAACAAAGCGGGGTTGACACTGTGGCTAAAACTGCCGCCCAGAAGTATGTTGTAACCGTCAGGCTGTGCCCGCGCAACAAATTCACTTGCCAAATTTGTAGCTGCACCGGGTCGGTTGTCTGCAATGATGGGCTGCCCTAAAAGTTTTCCCATTTCCTCCCCAATCAACCTTCCAACAAAATCTCCACTACCACCGGGGGGAAATCCCATTATCAATCGAATTGGCTTTGCAGGATATTCTGATTGCGAAAGTGCGAATTGGGGAAGGCCAACGGCAAAAGATGCCATACAAACTGAGAAAAATCTTCTTTGCATTTTGTGTCTTTTGAAACTAGAAATTAATTATAAAAATGAATGTAACCCAATGGCATTACCTTCACTGTCACCAATGATCGCAATGAAACCATTGGGCCCAATGCTGAATTTAGATTTGAAGACTTGACCACCCTTATCTAAGGCTAACTTTTCCTGAACGGAACAATCTTCACAAGAAAAATAAATGAGCACACCATCAGTGGATGGCGACTTCATCGGATGTAGCACCAGTGCGCCATTGGCGCCATGCGAATTCATATCACCAGTGAAAGTCATCATCTTTATTGATGGATCTCCACTAGGTAACTCAAACAATTTTTGATTGAAAACATATTCGTAAAAATTACATGCACGCACCATATCTGCGACATGAATTTCAAACCAACCAATTGGATTTTTTAATGTAGTCATAGAGGAAACAAGTTTGTTTAACTTGCAATGTAATTTGCTCCCGTAGCGTGAGCATATTCATTTTTGTAAGCGAAAGCTATTCTATTTTTCCCTCAAACTTATATTGAAGAATCAAGAAAATTTGGGACGAAAAAAATGCTTCCATGGGAAGCATAAATAAAAACTCTTGAAATGAAATCCTGAAAACCACCTAAGGTATTGATAGTCTTCAAGATTTAGTATGGTGGTGGGCGATGCAAGTTTCGAACTTGCGACCCCTGCAGTGTGAATGCAGTGCTCTACCCCTGAGCTAATCGCCCTATCGCTTTTTCAGCGTAGCCTTAAATTATGCCATGGAAAATTGGCAGTTTTCAAGGTTTTTAGGGCGTCAAGCAGGCTGGGTCTGCCGCCAAATGGTCTTGCCACCACTGGCTTTGTCCAATTGGGCCAATTGGTCTTCGTGGGCCGCATGCTCTTGGGCATTGGCCTGAATGACTGGCAATACAAAGCCAGACAAGTCGATCGCATCTTCTGAACCTGGCTTGCCTTCATCTGCACCCACATCAATAAGCAAAGCTTCTTGACCGCGTGTGAGGTTGATGTAGACATCGGCCAGCAGCTCGGCATCTAGCAAGGCGCCGTGCAAAGTACGGCCAGAGTTGTCTACACCCAATCGATCGCACAGTGCATCGAGGCTGTTGCGCTTGCCGGGGTACATTTGCTTGGCCATGACCAAGGTGTCGACCACGCTTTCGACATACTGCTTGAAGGGTTTGTGGCCCGCTATTTCAAGCTCTTTGTTTAAAAATCCCACGTCAAACGCGGCGTTATGAATGATGATTTCGGCGCCTTGCACGTAGTCAATGATTTCTTGCGCCACACTTTCAAATTTGGGTTTGTCTTGCAAAAATTCATTGCTGATGCCGTGAACCTTGAGGGCATCTTCGTGGCTATCGCGCCCTGGGTTGAAATAGAAATGTAAGTTGTTGCCAGTCAGCTTGCGGTTGACCAGCTCAACGCAGCCCAACTCAATGACGCGGTCGCCGCCCTCTGCAGAGAGGCCTGTGGTTTCGGTGTCTAGAAATAATTGGCGCATGGTCTAACTGTAAACGCTATCTAGCCAGAAAATCTTCAATGATTTTCTTTGGCGTGATTAATGGTGTACTTCGGAATCTCTATCACCACGTCTTGCTTGCCCATGAAGGCTTGGCAGCTCAAACGTGAGTTGGGCTCTAAGCCCCATGCACGGTCTAGCAGGTCTTCTTCGGTTTCTTCAGCATCGTTCAAGCTGCTCAAACCTTCTCGCACGATGACGTGGCAGGTGGTGCAGGCGCAGCTCATATCGCAGGCGTGCTCAATGTTGATTTTGTTTTCCAACAAAGCTTCGCAAATGCTGGTGCCAGAGGGTGCAGAAATTTGGGCGCCTTCAGGGCAGTACTCAGCGTGCGGCAAAATTTTAATGACTGGCATTTTGGTTTTCTTTAAGAAGCGATAAGCTCAAAGGCTCTGAATGTTTTGACCCGACAAAGCTTTTTGAATGCTGTGGTTCATACGTTCGGCCGCAAAGGCCTCTGTCGCATGGGCCAAGGCTTGAGTAGCATCTTCTACCGCCTGAGCATCTTGTGAAGTGTCTACGGTATGGCGCAGTGCCAACATGAGCGAATCGATTTGCGCACGGTCTTCAGGGCTCAGCAATTGACCATCGGCATTCAAAGCACTTTGTGTGGCCAACAACATGCGGTCGCCATCTACCCTGGCCTCGACCAAGGCTCTGGCCTTCATGTCTACCTCGGCCGTAGTAAAACTGTCTTGCAACATTTTGGCAATTTGATCGTCGCTCAAACCATAGGAAGGCTTCACGTCAATCTTGGCTTCAACGCCACTGATTTGCTCTTTGGCTGCAACGCTTAACAAACCATCGGCATCGACGGTGAATGTGACTCGAATGCGCGCAGCACCTGCAGCCATAGGCGGGATGCCGCGCAATTCAAACCGGGCCAAGCTGCGGCAGTCGACCACCAAATCGCGTTCACCCTGCAACACATGCAATGCCAAAGCGGTTTGACCATCTTGGTAGGTGGTGAAGTCTTGGGCCATGGCTGTGGGAATGGTTTGGTTGCGCGGAATAATGCGCTCCACCAAACCGCCCATGGTTTCAATGCCCAAGGACAAAGGAATAACATCAAGCAAGAGCAAATCGCCAGCAGAGTCATTGCCAGCCAATTGATTGGCTTGAATGGCGGCGCCCAAAGCCACCACTTCATCGGGGTTCAAATTGTTCAGCGGTGGCTTGCCAAAGAAAGCGGCCACGGCTTCTTGCACTTGGGTCATGCGCGTAGACCCTCCCACCATGACCACGCCTTGAATGTCTTCGGCTTTGATCTTGGCATCGCGCAGTGCTTTTTTAACAGCAGACATGCACCTTGCTGTCAGCGCCAAGGTTGCTTCGTTGAATTGCGTGCGCGTCACATTCACTTCGTGGCTTTGGGCTGCATGTGACCATGCCAACAAGGCATCAGAAGAAGTGGTCAAGGCCTCTTTGGCTGCACGTGCAGCGGCTTTCAAACGCGTTTTGTCTTCGGCACTGAAACCTGCTTGAACTTCAGACAAGCCCATCGATGCCAAGGCAGCATCTGCCAATGCGTGGTCGTAGTCATCACCGCCCAAAGCTGAATCGCCACCCGTGGCCATCACTTCAAACACGCCACGCGTTAAACGCAAAATGGAAATGTCAAAGGTACCGCCACCCAAATCAAACACGGCATAAATACCTTCGCTGGCATTGTCTAAGCCATAAGCAATGGCGGCGGCTGTGGGCTCATTGATCAAACG
>CANFJC010000229.1 GCA_947447245.1 Comamonadaceae bacterium | reverse complement strand
CATCTTGCCTGTTGTTCTGATTTCATTGGCCTTGTCTTTTGTGGCAACGCTCTATCCCAGTTGGCGTGCCAGCCAAGTGAACCCCGCCGAGGCTTTGCGTTATGAATAATGTGGCCCATCCGCCGGTGCTGGAAGTGCGTGGTTTAAGCAAGCGCTTTGACGAGGGCGGCTTGAGCGTGTCTGTTTTGCAAGGAGTTGACCTCACAGTGCAAGCTGGCGAGACTGTGGCCATTGTGGGCGCTTCAGGCTCGGGCAAAAGCACCCTGATGCATTTGATGGGCGGCTTAGACGCACCCACCCAAGGTCAGGTGTTATTGCAGGGCCAAGATTGGTCTGGCTTCACTGCCTCAGAGCAAGGATCAAGGCGCAACAAGTTGCTGGGCTTTGTGTATCAATTTCACCATTTGCTGCCTGAATTTACCGCCCAAGAAAATGTGGCCATGCCACTTTGGATTCGCCGTGATTTGAAGGATGCGGCCAACGCCATAGCCCTAGAAAGATTGGCGCAAGTGGGGCTTGAAAATCGTGCGATGCACAGGCCCGCCGAACTCTCGGGCGGTGAACGCCAACGGGTGGCCATAGCGCGTGCCATGGTCACGCAACCTGCCTGCGTTTTGGCCGATGAACCCACCGGCAACCTAGACCGCGCCACCGCAGAAAGCGTGTTTGACCTGATGTTAAACACCGCAGAAAAACAAGGCACCGCCTTTGTGGTGGTCACACACGACCCGCAACTTGCCGCACGTTGTAGTCGCGTGCTTCGATTAGACAAAGGTGTGCTGCAGCCATGAGCATGCGCTGGATCGACAGCCATTGCCATTTAGACGCGCCAGAGTTTGATTTAGACCGCAGTGCGGTTGTGCAAAACGCACAAGCAAATGGCGTGGCTTGGTGCGTCATGCCAGCGGTTCAAGCCAAAGATTTTTTGCCACTGCAAAAACTGGCCCAAGAATTTCGCCAACCTTATGCCTTGGGCATTCACCCTTTGTATGTGCCGCAGGCCCAAGAACAAGATTTGGCATGTTTGGCCCAGTGCATTGAGATGGCGCTGGCGCAAGATGCCAAAGGGCAAAGGATAGACCCAAGGTTGGTGGCCGTAGGGGAAATTGGTTTGGATTTTTTTGTGCCAGCTTTGTGCGAGCCTGCCATGCGCGAGAAGCAAGAATTTTTCTACCACGCTCAATTGAAGATGGCGCAGAAATTCAAATTGCCTGTGATTTTGCATGTCCGCAAATCGGCCGATGAATTGTTGAAAGGGCTCAGGCGCATTGCCGTGCAGGGCGGTATTGCACATGCCTTCAATGGCAGTTTTCAACAAGCCAACACATTCATTGAGATGGGGTTTGCTTTGGGCTTTGGAGGCGCGCTGACCTTCGAGCGTGCCTTGCAATTAAGGCGTTTGGCCACAGAGCTTCCCCTTTCTGCCTTGGTGCTAGAAACAGATGCCCCCGATATACCGCCGCACTGGATTTACAAAACACAATCTGAACGACAATCGAGCCAAGCGCTGCCAAGTCAAGCGCGCAATGAGCCTGCGCAGTTGCCGCGCATTGGTGCCGTTCTTGCGGCATTAAGAGGTGTCACTGCTTCAGATATTGCCCAAGCAACGCGTGTGAATGCGCAGCGTGTTTTGCCACAACTTCAATTCTTCGAAACCCTATGAGCAAAACGTCATCCAAACCCATTGAACTTCCCGAAGTGAACTTCTCTGAAGATGGCGAGGCACGCTATTTGCATTTGGGCACGCCCTGGATTCAGGGCTCGATGAAGATCAAAGAGCCCTTCGATTTGGACCTTGAATACATTCAGAGAATGATGGTGGGCTTGCTGTTTTTAAAGAGTGCCTCGGTGGCCGGGCGGCATGCCATGCAGTTGGGTTTGGGCGCCGCCAGCCTGACCAAGTTTTGTTACAAGAAGCTGCGCTGGACGTGCACGGCCATCGAACTCAATCCAGGTGTCTTGCATGCATGCCGAGGATGGTTCAGGTTGCCCGAAGATGGGCCGCGCATGCGGGTGATCATTGCCGACGCAGCCAAGGAAATTCAAAGCAAAGAGTGGCTAGGAACCGTGGATATATTGCACGTCGATTTGTATGACCACGAAGCGGCTGCGCCGGTCCTAGACGATGTCGCGTTTTACAAAAACTGCCGAGCGCTCTTAAGCGACGAAGGCACCATGACGGTCAATTTGTTTGGCCGCACTTCTAGCTATGAAAAGAGCTTGGCCAAAATGGCCGAGGCATTTGGTGAAGATGCCTTGTGGGCTTTTAAGCCAACCCGGGAGGGCAACACCGTGGTCTTGGCCCAACGCACGGCAAATCGTCCTCACAAAGACCATTTGCTGGCGCAAGCAGAAGCCATTGAGAACAGATTTGGGCTGCCAGCTGCCAAATGGTTAAAGGCTTTCAAACCGCTGGTGAAGTAATTTCTTTGGCCAAACTTCCTAAAAACCTAGGGTTAACCCAAGCTTTGGAGCGGCTTATTTGCCTGTGTGTAGGTGAAACCCACATTCAGATGCGGTGTATTTGGGCACAAAATCCGCCATCCCAAACTTTTTGGAGGAGCGTTCCTGTGAAAATCAAAAGTCAAAAAGACTTTTTCTCCGGTCTCATGTTCACCGTCGTTGGTGCTTCATTTGGCTATGGAGCAACAAGTTATACCGTTGGTACCGGTGCCCGCATGGGGCCTGGCTACTTTCCCCTTTTGCTTGGCGTGATTTTGGCCCTACTGGGTGCCATTATCCTGTTCAAGTCATTGGTCGTTGAAACCCCAGATGGTGAACCTGTGGGTGCATGGGCCTGGAAGCCTTTGTTCTACATCATTGCAGGCAACTTGCTGTTTGGTATTTTGTTGGGTGGCTTGCCCAGCATTGGATTCCCAGCAATGGGCCTCATCGTTGCTATTTTTGGCACCACCATTGTGGTCAGTATGGCGGGCGACGAATTCAAATTCTCAGAGACGATTGTGCTCAGCATCATCTTGTCATTGATGAGTTATGCAGCCTTCATCATGCTGCTGAAATTGCAGTTCCCTGTGTGGCCTTCTTTCATCAGCGGCTAAGGAGTTACAAATGGATCTGATTAACAATTTGTCTTTGGGTTTTGGGGTGGCTTTCACCTTTCAAAACTTGATCTATGGCTTCATTGGTTGCTTGCTGGGAACTTTGATTGGCGTGTTGCCAGGCATTGGCCCTGTTGCAACCATTGCCATGCTTTTGCCTGCCACCTATGCACTGCCCCCCATTGCGGCTTTGATCATGTTGGCCGGTATTTATTACGGCGCCCAATACGGTGGTTCGACCACTGCCATTTTGGTGAACTTGCCAGGTGAGTCTTCATCTGTTGTCACCGTGATTGACGGCTACCAAATGGCCCGCAAGGGGAGAGCCGGGCCGGCGCTGGCGGCTGCTGGTTTGGGTTCCTTCTTTGCCGGTTGCGTGGGTACTTTGATCTTGGCTGCATTTGCTGCGCCCTTGACTGAAGTGGCCTTCAAGTTCGGCCCTGCCGAATACTTCTCGCTCATGATTTTGGGCTTGATTGGTGCTGTTGTGCTGGCTTCTGGCTCATTGCTCAAAGCGGTGGCCATGATTGTGCTGGGCTTGTTGTTGGGCTTGGTTGGTACCGACGTCAACTCGGGTGTGGCCCGTTTTAGCTTTGACATTCCTGAACTCACCGACGGCGTTGGTTTCATTACCATTGCCATGGGCGTGTTTGGCTACGGTGAAATCATTGCCAACTTGTCTCAACCTGAAGACAAGCGCGAAGTTTTCACCGGCAAGGTCACCGGCTTGTTTCCCACCAAGGAAGACTTCAAGAACATGATTCCTGCGGTTTTGCGAGGTACAGCCATTGGTTCTATGCTGGGTATCTTGCCAGGTGGTGGTGCCTTGCTGGCGGCGTTTGCGGCCTACACCATTGAGAAAAAAACCAAACTGCGTCCTGGTGAAGTGCCCTTCGGTCAAGGCAACATTCGCGGTGTGGCGGCGCCTGAGTCAGCCAACAACGCAGGTGCTCAAACCTCCTTCATTCCCTTGCTCACTTTGGGTATTCCACCCAATGCGGTGATGGCTTTGATGGTGGGTGCCATGACCATTCACAACATTCAGCCTGGTCCTCAAGTGATGACCAGCAACCCTGAGTTGTTCTGGGGCCTGATTGCCTCCATGTGGATTGGCAATGCCATGCTGATCATCTTGAACTTGCCACTCATTGGCATTTGGATCAAGTTGCTCACAGTGCCTTATCGCTGGTTGTTCCCTGCCATTGTTCTGTTCTGTGCCATTGGTGTGTATTCCACCAACAACAACACCTTCGACATTTGGTTGGTGGGTGCCTTTGGTGTGATTGGCTACTTGTTCATCAAGTTGGGCGTTGAACCTGCACCTTTGTTGCTCGGTTTCATCTTGGGCCCCATGATGGAAGAAAACTTGCGCCGAGCCTTGTTGCTGTCACGGGGTGACTGGACTGTGTTTGTCACACGTGGTTTGTCTGCCAGTTTGTTGGCCGTAGCGGCCGTGTTGCTCATCGTCGTGCTGCTGCCTTCTGTGAAGTCCAAGCGCGAGGAAGCCTTCGTCGAAGAGTG
>CANFJC010000228.1 GCA_947447245.1 Comamonadaceae bacterium | reverse complement strand
TTAAGGAGCCTTGAGAATGATTGGTGAATGGAACAATGGCACCGGCCGTCGCAAATCTAGCGTCGCCCGCGTGTTTCTGAAAAAAGGCACTGGCAAGATCACGGTCAATGGCAAGGACATCCAAGCCTACTTTGGCCGCGAGACTTCGATCATGATCGCTAAGCAACCTCTGTTTTTGACTAACCATGTCGAGTCTTTCGACATTCAAATCAATGTGCATGGTGGCGGTGAATCTGGTCAAGCTGGTGCAGCTCGTCACGGCATTACACGTGCCTTGATTGACTATGATGCTTCTTTGAAGCCTGCGTTGAGCCAAGCTGGTTTTGTCACGCGTGACGCCCGCGAAGTTGAACGTAAAAAGGTTGGCTTGCACTCTGCTCGTCGCCGTAAGCAGTTCTCTAAGCGTTAATCGTTTACTGTTCTGGTTCAAGAAAACCGTTCTGGTTCTCCAGAGCGGTTTTTTTTCGCCCACAAGCCCCTTCTACCAAGGCAGTTATTCAAGATTAATTGTTGACCAATCCACTATACTACTAGCCAAGTTCCCGGAGAAAACACATGAGCGCACTAGCCGAAACAATTCCTACAGAAATGCCCGAAGCCATTGTCTTCACAGACAGTGCTGCCGCCAAAGTGGCCGACCTCATTGCCGAAGAAGGCAACCCAGATCTGAAACTGCGCGTGTTTGTGCAAGGCGGTGGTTGCTCCGGTTTTCAATATGGTTTTACATTCGACGAAATCGTGAATGAAGACGACACCACCATGACCAAACATGGCGTGTCATTGCTCATCGATGCCATGAGCTACCAATACCTTGTTGGCGCCGAAATTGATTACAAAGAAGACCTGCAAGGTGCGCAGTTTGTGATCAAGAACCCCAATGCCACCAGCACTTGCGGCTGCGGCTCCTCTTTTTCAACCTGATCTATTCAGATTGACGCAGAGCTATCTTGGGTAGATAGCTCCCAACACACGGGCGCCTCGAGCGCCCGTGACGCTTTCTAGGCTGCCTGTTTCTCGCCTCATGGTTTTGGCGGCCAGCCACGCAAAGGCTGCGGCTTCTACTTGCAAAGGTGGCAAACCTTGCGCTTCGGTTGAGGCCACTTGCACACCCGGCACATGCGCTTGCAGGCGCGACATCAGATGGCCATTGAGTGCGCCACCACCACACACCCAAAGTTGCTTCGCATCAGTTGCAAAACGTTTTAAATCATTTGCAATGGCCAGTGCCGTGAATTCGCAGAGCGTGGCTTGTATATCGACAGCCGCAAATTCATTTTGCAAATGTTGTTGCAACCATGTAGGGTTGAACAAATCGCGGCCCGTGCTTTTAGGAGGCGTTTGATGCAAGAAGGCTTCGGTCAACAAGCTTTGCAACAGGGCTGGTATGACTTGGCCTTGAGCAGCCCAAGCGCCATTGGCATCGAAGTCTTTTCCTTGGTGCAAATGAACCCAATGGTCCATGAGTGCGTTGCCGGGGCCGCAGTCAAAACCAGAAATGAGCGGGCTGTGCACGTTGGCCTCGTCAATCGAGTTTTGCCTTGAAGCGTTTTTCAAAATGCTGATGTTGGAGATACCGCCGATGTTCACAACAGCTACCGTGTGTGTGCTGGCGCCAAAAATTTCTGCATGAAAGGCCGGTACCAAGGGCGCGCCTTGTCCGCCTGCAGCCAGGTCGCGTGTTCTGAATTCAGCGACCACATCCATGCCCGTGAGTTCGGCCAGAAGTGCTGGGTTGTTGAGTTGCAAGGTGTAGCCTACTGCGCTTTGTCCGGTGCTGGGGTCTGCGTCAAATTCAAGTGGGCGGTGGCGCACAGTTTGACCATGCGCGCCAATGGCTTGAATTGCATTGGCTTGCATTCCGCTTTCATTCAGCAAGGCTTGAACCACTTTGGCATAAGCTCTTGCTAAGCGATTGCCAGCCAATGCAGCGCGATGCAACTCGTTGTCACCGGGTGTATTCAGACTGAGAAGTTCTGCGCGAAATTCGGCGTCAAATGGCTGAAAGGCATGTTGCAAGACCTTCAGTTGGCGCGTGCCTGTTGACACAGAAGGAGACACGTCATGTTCAAACGAAACGTCACTTGGGGCGCTATCTCGCCATTCGAGCAACACACCATCGACACCGTCAAGCGAAGTGCCAGACATCAAACCAATGAAGTACTGCAAGTGATCTGGGGTCACCGTTGCGATCGATGGGGAGGGTGGCGGAAAAGGGGGCGAGGAGGAGGTCAACCTGGCCCCTGCCAAAAGTGAAAATTATTGAACGTTGCCTTGGCGCATTTGCGCCGCGGCCATCAACTGTGAACGGGCGTATTGAGCACGTTGGTTGAACTGTGGGCGAAGCGCCGCAGAGATGGGTTCAGTCGAACCTTGTTGGGCCAAGGTGAGGGGGTCAACGTGGCGGCCATTGATGCGGAACTCAAAATGCAAATGAGGTCCGGTGGCCCAACCTGTGGCGCCGACTGCGCCCAGGTTGTCACCTTGCTTAACCGTTTGACCTTTACGCACGCCAATTTTGCTGAGGTGCGCGTACACCGTGCTTTGGCGGGCGTTGTGCTGGACTACCACCATGTTGCCAAAGCCGCCTTGGAAGCCGCTTTCAACCACCACGCCATCGGCTACCGAAATAACGGGTGCGCCTGTAGGTGCGGCGTAGTCAACGCCCATGTGCGCGCGCTGAGTGTGGAAAATGGGATGTTCGCGCATGCCAAAGCCGCTGGTGCGACGTGAGTAAGGCATGGGGGAGGCCAAGAATGCGCGGCGCAGGCTGTCGCCCTTCATGGTGTAGTAAGCACCTTTTTGGCCAGGCTCTTGGAACCAGACGGCGTCGTAAGTTTTCTTGTCGTTGGTGATTTCTGCGCTGAGCAAACGACCAGAGCGCAGAGGTTCGCCTTCTGCTTCAAGGGTTTCGTAAACCACTGAGAAAACAGCACCTTTGCGAAGTGCGCGGTGGAAGTCAATTTGGCCAGAGAACACATCGGCCAATTGGCGCGTGACGCTGTCGGGCAAACGGGCTTCGTCTGAAGCGGCGTACAAAGAAGAAGCCACAGTGCCACCTGACATGCGAACGCTGGCTGTCAGGGGTGCTGAGTCTGTGCGTATGCTGAATTGGTTGTTGGCATTGCGCGTGATGACAATGCGCTGAAATTGGGTGTCGCTGTCGTTTTTGAGCCAGCGTGTGGTGAGTGTGAGCAGTTGTTGTTGCTCGTTGGCTTCGACCGAGACATTGCGGCCAGAGCGATTCAGCAGAGCTTGGCGAACTTCAGGTGTTTTGCGAATGTAGGCGGCAGCCACAGAATCAACCAGGCCCAAACGGCGCAACAGGCTTTCGGCGGTGTCTGTGCCGCGGGTGATGTCATTGCGATAGAGCTTGAGGGTTTTTTGTTCTAGCGCAGCAACTTGCTGATCCAGATTGGGTGTTTCTAAAGTTTCAACCAACATGCGCACGGGCAAATTGGAAGCGTCGGGGCCTAGGTTGGCAACCGCAAATGCACCACCACCACCGCCCAAGAACACGGCAGCCACAAATGCGGTGACGTGTTTGGGATGACGCGCGACAAAGGCCCGCAGCGTTTCGCTGTGGACTTTGGCCAATGCCCACAACACGAGGGTGTAGGGCTTGGCAATCGTCAAATAATGCTTGATGAAATTCATGCGTTCCGTAAAAACCAAACAATGCTTTTGCATTGCTTTCAACAATAGCAAGGTCAGCCCTTAAAATAGGGCAAACAATTCCCACCATTCTAACGTCATTGACGCTAGGCGAATACTGGAAAACCCTGATGAATTCAACCGTTTCGAACCAATTTCCCGTGACAGATGCTGTCAAAGAGGCCTTGGCAGTGACTTTGAGGGGCTGTGAAGAGCTCATTCCTCAGGATGATTGGGTCAAAAAACTGGCCAAATCCGAAGCCACTGGGGTGCCATTGCGCATCAAATTGGGCCTCGACCCTACGGCGCCCGACATTCATGTAGGGCACACCGTGGTGCTGAACAAAATGCGCCAATTGCAAAATTTGGGTCACCAGGTGATCTTTTTGATTGGCGACTTCACCAGCCTCATCGGCGACCCATCGGGCCGCAACTCTACTCGCCCGCCTTTAACGCCTGAGCAAATCAAGGCCAATGCCGAAACGTATTACCGTCAGGCCAGCTTGGTTTTAGACCCCAGCAAAACTGAAACTCGCTACAACTCCGAGTGGAGTTTGCCGCTGGGCGCCATGGGCATGATTCAGCTTGCAGCCAAGTACACCGTGGCGCGCATGATGGAGCGCAATGATTTTCACGATCGCTTTAAGGCAGGCACACCCATCAGCGTGCACGAGTTTTTGTACCCGCTCATGCAGGGCTATGACTCTGTGGCTTTGAAGTCTGACCTCGAGTTGGGCGGCACCGATCAAAAGTTCAATTTGCTCATGGGCCGACATTTGCAAGCCGAGTATGGTCAAGAGCCGCAATGTATTTTGACCATGCCTTTGCTTGAAGGTTTGGATGGCGTTGACAAAATGTCCAAGTCCAAGAACAACTACATCGGCATCAGTGAAGAACCCAACACCATGTTTGCCAAAGTGTTGTCCATCTCTGACGTGCTCATGTGG
>CANFJC010000227.1 GCA_947447245.1 Comamonadaceae bacterium | reverse complement strand
GCCAAACACCTGAGCTTGGGCAGCTTGGGCCGCAAGCGCATAGTCTTGAACATCTACTTCAGCCAAAACCTGTCCAGCTTGAACGCGTTGGCCGGCCTCAGCTTGGCGAACCAAAATTTTGCCACCCACCCGAAAACCCAATCGGCTTTCAGTTCGCGCTCGAACCTCGGCTGCGTACTCACCCTGCACATTCAATTCAGACGACCCCACCGTCAGTAATTTCACAGAACGAATGGGTTCTGGTGTCTCTTGTTTGGGAGAACAAGCGGCCATGCTCACAATCAGAGCAAAGAGCAAAAAGGCAAGAGAAGTGTGGCGCGGGGCATGCTGTGGCATTAGGGAATCCGAGTTAATGACTGACTGGTTAGTAATCTAGGGTAATCCATGATGCTTGTCAAGCGAAAATACAAGCAACCATGCTGACCAAACAAGCAAGCCCTCAGGAAGTTCAAGCCCTTCCCATCGCGCATCCTGAAAATTTTCCGGTGGCTTCGATTCTGTGTCCGCCACACCTTAGACCCGCCATCGCCGCCATTTACGCCTTCGCCCGTGCGGCCGATGACATTGCAGATGAAGGCCATCTGAGCACCGAAGAGCGTTTGAATTCATTGAGGGCGTTTCGGCTTGCGTTGCAAACACCCGAAGCGGCATCTGGTGCTCAAGCGGCCATCTTTTCACCCTTGCACCAAGTCATTGAGCAGTTCCAATTACCCGTTGCTTTGTTAGATGATTTGTTGAAAGCCTTTGAACAAGATGTCCGAGCCTCGGCGCAGGGCTCAACCTACCCCGACATGCAAGCCTTGTTAGGCTACTGCCAGCTTTCCGCCAATCCCGTGGGGCGCCTGCTCTTGCATCTTTATGGCGTGAAGGATGCACAGGCCTTCCTCAGGAGTGATGCCATTTGCAGCGCATTGCAGTTGATCAATTTTTGGCAAGACTTGAGTGAAGACATGCCGCGCGGCAGATTTTATTTGCCACAAGATCAAGTTCACAAAGAGACGCCTCTTTTGATTGAATCTCTTTGTGAACATGCCTATCAACTGATGCTGCAGGGCGCACCTCTGGTGCATCAAGTACCCGGCCGGGCTGGCTGGGAATTGCGGTTGGTGGTTCAAGGCGGTTTGCGAATTTTGGAGAAAGTCAGAGCACTCGGACCCCAAGTTTTAAACCAGCGGCCTCGCCTGCGCGCTTGGGACTTTCCCCTGATGTTGTGGCGTGCGCTTTGGATGCGCCCCAGACAGTGGGAGAATCAAGCACCATGACACCTCAAGAGTACGTCCAACAAAAAGCGGCCAGTTCTGGCAGTAGCTTTTATTACGCATTCCTTTTTCTCCCGCCCAACAGACGCGCCGCCATCACCTCTTTTTATGCGTTTTGCCGTGAGGTGGATGATGTGGTCGATGAAATATTGGATCCCAGTGTGGCCCAAAGCAAATTGGCTTGGTGGAAGAAAGAAGTGCTGCAATCTTTTGATGGCCAGGCCACTCACCCCGTCATGCTGGCTTTGATGCCGCACGTGAAAGAGTACGGCATCAAAGCCCATCATTTGATGTCGGTCATTGAGGGCTGCCAAATGGACCTCACACAAACCCGTTACTTAGACTATGCTGGTTTGCAAAAGTATTGCCATTTGGTGGCGGGCGTGGTGGGAGAAGTGGCCGCCAAAATTTTTGGCCAAACCGACGCAGCCACAACGCAATATGCACACAAACTTGGTTTGGCCTTTCAACTGACCAACATCTTGCGGGATGTGGGTGAAGATGCCTTGCGGGGGCGCATCTACTTGCCCATCGACGAGCTGAAACAATTTGATGTCAAGGCACAAGATTTGATGCAGCGGCAATACTCCGATCGCTTCACCGCTTTGATGAAATTTCAGGCAGACCGCGCGCACGGCTTGTATGAAGAAGCTTTTGCCATGCTGCCATCGGCAGACAAGCAAGCCCAAAAACCAGGCCTCATGATGGCCAGCATTTACCGGACGCTGTTGCGGGAAATAGAGGCAGATCATTTTCAAGTTTTGCACCAACGCATCGCACTCACACCGCTTCGTAAGTTGTGGCTTGCATGGAAAGTGCAAGCGCTTGGACGACTTTGAGCCAGCCTTTGAAAATAGCCATCGTGGGTGCAGGCTGGGCAGGTTTGGCTGCGGCCATCACGGCCACGCAAAAGGGCCATCAAGTGAGCTTGATAGAAGCCAGCAAATTTTGGGGCGGGCGCGCGCGTTCAATTCACACTCATTCCGAAGATTTCCCACCCTTGGACAATGGCCAACATATTCTGATTGGTGCGTATCACAAGACGCTTTCGATGATGCAGACGGTGGGCATCCATTTGGAAACAGCATTTTGGCGACGCCCCCTTCATTTGAGGTATCTCGATGGCTCAGGGCTGTCGCTTCCCAACAAATCTTTTCCCATCAATCTATTGCAAGGCATTGTCTTCAATTCTTGTTGGAGTGCCCGTGACAAGTGGCAGTTGTTCAAAACAGCATGGCAATGGCAAGGCATGAACTTTGAATGCGCAGAAGATCTCACAGTGGCCGATCTTTGCCAGAACATGACGCCCACTGTTTGGCAGGACTTGATGGAGCCCTTGTGCGTCTCGGCGCTCAATACGCCTGCGCATGAAGCCAGTGGCCAGGTTTTTTTACGCATCATGAAAGACGCGCTCTTTGGGCCTGCTGGAAGTTCCGATCTCTTGCTGCCCCGACTGGATTTGGGTGAACTCTTTCCCCATGCAGCCATCAAGTGGCTGCAAAAAAATGGCGCCTCTTGCCAATCTGGCCAAAGGATCGAAAGCATTGTTGATTTAGGCAGCACGCCCAATGAGCCCAAGCGATGGCAAATAGGGGATGACAAATTTGACCATCTCGTGATTGCAACACCAGCATGGGATGCGTCGCATCTGCTTGAACCGTTCAACGCTGCATGGGCCGCGACAGCCCATCAACTCAAGCATGAAACCATTGCCACGGTCTATGTTCAAGCACCCTTGGATTTCA
Source organism: Comamonadaceae bacterium (assembly GCA_947447245.1). Classification (GTDB taxonomy): domain Bacteria; phylum Pseudomonadota; class Gammaproteobacteria; order Burkholderiales; family Burkholderiaceae_C; genus Limnohabitans_A. The sequence continues at coordinate 1,600 of CANFJC010000227.1, read as the reverse complement.
AATTGCCAGAGCCAATGTTGGCGCTCAGAACTGCTCAGGGCTCACCTGCTCAGTTCGCTTTTGACCGGGGTCAAATCTACACGGAAGCTGGTACGCCCGGCTTACTGGCCTTCGTGGTCAGCGCCAACAAGCTGAGCAAAGAAGAGGTGACTCTTCAGGTCATGGCGCAATTGCGCGCTCTTTTGATTCAGCTTGACCAAGACGCCTGGCAAATCAAGGCTTTCAAAGTGATTCAAACCGTGGTTGAAAAAAGGGCTACTTTTGCCTGCACACCCCATTTAAAAAGACCCAGCGCAAGGCCTTGCCCAGGTATCACGGTGTGTGGCGACTATGTTGCAGGGCCCTACCCTGCAACCCTAGAAGGTGCCGTCATTTCAGGCATTCAAGCTGTGCCTTGATTTTGTTCTAGAAGCCAAGCTTGTGCGGCAAAGCCATCTATCTTCAAAGTCATTTTCTCTTCCGTCAAATCACTGAGGCCAAGCTTCACAAAGCACTTTCAGGCTGCTCACCGTGAAAGGTGCTGGGTGAACTTCATGGGTCCACAATTTTTCTTCACGGTTCAGCCATACCGCTTGCAAGCCTGCCCTCTGTGCTGCCAAGACATCCAGATGAGGATCGTCGCCAATGTGCAAAATTTCTTCGGGCAACACACCCAAGGCTTGAGCACCCGCATGAAACATTTTGGGGTCAGGCTTTCCAACGCCTAGGTTGATGGGATTGAAAGCCGCCACAAAATAGTCTTTCAAGCCCACCTTTTGAATGTCGGCATTGCCATTGGAAAGCGCCACCATGGGGTATCTGGATTTGAGAAAGTCCAGGGTCGAAAGCGCATCTTCAAAAAAAAATGACTTTTTGTCGGGCCTCAAAAAAGACGTCGAAAGCTGGCTCGGCCAAAGCTGGGTCTTCTCCCGCTCTTTCAAGCAACACTCGAATCGCTTCGCGCCTTAATGCGGACAAATCATTGCCCAAGTCAGGCCGCAGTCCAGGCATGGCCTCGCGAATTTCGCGTTGATAACCTGGGATGGCGCACAAGGGCACTGTTCCAGGGGCTTTTTCAGACAACCACAGCGCCAAAGTCTCTTCTGCGCGACCAATCGTGGGCCAAACGGGCCACAAAGTGTCATCTAAATCGAGGGAGATGGCTTTAATTTTAAAAAAATCGATCATGGTGGGAGAGAATAACGCATGGCATTTCAAAAAGAACCCCTTTATCTACATGGGCAAGCTGCAAAGACAGCCGTCCTGTACTGCAACCTAGGCACCCCCAAAGAGCCCACAGCCGCCGCGCTGCGCCAATATTTAGCCCAGTTCCTGGGAGATTCGCGCGTGGTTGAAATTCCCAAAGCCATCTGGTGGCTCATTTTGCATGGCATTATTTTGCGGATTCGACCTGCCAAATCTGCTGCCAAATACGCCAGCATTTGGACGGCAGAAGGCTCCCCCTTGAGGGTATGGACCGAAAAGCAAGCTTTGGGTTTAGCGGACAAATTGAAGTCCAGCGGTCATGAAGTGGCCGTCAAATACGCCATGACCTATGGCCAACCCAGCATCGAATCGCAATTGAACACATTTCGTGAAGAGGGGGTCACACGCATTTTGT
>CANFJC010000226.1 GCA_947447245.1 Comamonadaceae bacterium | reverse complement strand
ATTGACCGATTGCAGTCTGGCACCATGGCTAGGCGGCCGCACAAGCTGGCCAAACAACATGCCTTTGGGCCTTTGTTCTTGAACAAAAATAGCTTGCCCCATGACTTTGGCTTGAATATCCGGCCTTGGGACTGAGCGTCCGATGTAGCGATGCTCACTGACTGGTTTAGGCTTGACCAGACCTGTGGCTTCACGGTTGAGAGATTCGCCAACCACCAAGTCCCAATAACTTGTTTGGGCACCGTTGTTGGCACGGATGAGGCCGTTTTGCACTTTCAATTGAAGTGCGGGTTGATTCAATTTAACTTCTGCCAAACCCAACAAGATGGCTCTGACTTCAGCCGAAGCAGCTTGAACTGCCGTTGCGCAATAGGGCATGGAGAAAGAGCCTGCAGTCACGCCTTCATCGGGCACCAGGGCTGTATCTCCGGAGATGATGTTGATTCTGGCGAAATCGACATCCAACTCATCTGCACAGACCTGCGCTACTGCGGTCAAGATGCCTTGACCCAGCTCGACCTTGCCGATGCGCAATTCCACCATTTGGCTGGCGCTGTCAATGCGAATCCAGGCATTGAGTTTTCTGTGAATTTGCAAGTCGCCAGCCAACCTGGGCTTGTCGGGCGCAGGGGCAGACTGCGAATGCACATCCATCAAAGGAATGCCAAAACTCAAAGTGAGAGCGCCAGATGATTTGAGAAATTGACGGCGTGAAGTTTGCATAGGGGTCATCTCAAACTCCTTGGGCGGCACGCATGACGGCACGCACGATTCTGTTGTGAGCGCCACAGCGGCAAAGGTTGCCATCTAAGGCGGTTCTGACCTCAGACTCAGTGGGTTTGGGATTGCGATCCAGCAAGGACTGGGCTTGCATGATCATGCCGGAAGTGCAGTAACCACACTGCGCAGCTTGTTCGTGGATAAAAGCTTGTTGCAGTTTGCTGGGTTGGCCATTGGTGGTCAAGCCTGAAAGTGTGACCACGGATCGACCTTGTACCGAAGACAAGGGGGCCACGCAACTGCGCAGGGGGTCGCCATTGACCAAAACGGTACAAGAACCGCACTGCGCCAAGCCGCAGCCAAATTTGGGGCCATTGACCCCCAAGTCGTTGGCCAAAATGTGCAACAAGGGTTCTGACTGATCGGCGTTCGACTGAGTCGGTTTACCATTGAGTTTGAAGCTGATCACAAAGTCTCCTCGGTTTAATTTCAAAATAGCTTAATCAAAATCAATTTCTCCTTCAATAGAGTAAATCTCATGCCACATGCTGTACCCACTTTCGACGATGTTTTGGCAGCTGCCGCACGGCTCGAGGGGGTTGCGCACAAGACGCCTGTGATGCAGTCAAGTTTCTTGAATGAACAACTGAAGGCGACGATCTATGTGAAGTGTGAAAACTTTCAGCGCATGGGTGCATTCAAGTTCAGAGGTGGCTTCAATGCTTTGGCCAAATTGAACGATGCGCAAAGGCGGGCAGGCGTGGTGGCTTACTCTTCAGGCAACCATGCGCAAGCCGTGGCATTGGCTGCGCGCATTATTCAAATTCCCGCCACCATTTTCATGCCGCATGATGCCTCGCCCGCTAAGTTGGCGGCCACACAAGGCTATGGCGCCAAGGTCATTGGCTATGACCGTTATTCTGAAGATGCCAGTGCCCTGGCTACAGCCTTGGCCCAAGCAAACGGTCTGACGTTCATTCCCCCCTTTGATCATCCTGATGTCTTATCCGGTCAAGGTACAGCAGCTTTGGAATTGTTCAAGGAAGTGGGCGAATTGGATGTTCTCTTCGTATGTTTGGGCGGCGGCGGGCTCTTAAGTGGAAGTGCATTGGCTGCCAAGGCGCTATCACCACATTGTCAAATCGTGGGCGTAGAGCCAGAGGCAGGCAACGATGTGCAGCAATCATTTAGAAAGGGCGAGCGGGTCAAAATAGCAACGCCTGTCACCATTGCCGATGGCGCACAAACGCCCATGGTGGGTGCCATCACTTTTGAAATTATCAAAGCTTTGGTCGATGACATTCACACCGTGACAGATGCGCAGCTTGTGCAAAGCATGCGCTTTTATGCTGAGCGCATGAAAATGATTGTGGAGCCTACGGGTTGCCTATCATTGGCAGCTGCCATTCAAGCAGGTACTTCGTTGAAGGGAAAAAAAGCAGGCGTGGTCATCAGTGGTGGCAACATCGACATGGCGCGGTTTTCGCAATTGATGACGGCGTATCCATGAACATGCAACCACAGCTTTCAAAACCCTTTTTCAAAGCATTCGGCTTGCTCATTGCAATGCTGTGTAGCATTCAAGTCGCTTCAGCGCAGCCTGCACCATGGGTTGCAGAAAATTCATTGGGCATGAAGTTTGTTCGAATACCTGCGGGTGAATTTTTCATGGGCAGCGATGAATCAGTGGCCTCTTTGCAAGCCAGCTTTCCGCAATTGGAATTGAAGCGACTCGATGAATTGAGCGATGAAATGCCTTTGCATCGCGTCAAAATTTCGCGTGCTTTCGATTTGGGCCAAACAGAAGTCACCAAAGCACAATTTGAAAAATTCTTAAACCTCTCAGGCTACATCCCCGAGTCCATCAAGGATCAAACTGGCGGCTACGGCTACAGCATTGAACATGACAGAACGAGAGCTGAAAAAGCAGATGCCTTTGCAGGCCGTGATCCTATTTACAGTTGGAAAAATCCTGGATTTGAGCAAGGCCCCGACCATCCGGTGGTCAACATCACGTGGAATGATGCAATGGCTCTGGCGCATTGGCTCAGTCAAAAGGAAGGCAAAGTCTATCGGCTGCCAACGGAGGCTGAATGGGAATACGCTTGTAAAGCAGGCACAAACTCCCGATACCCCCATGGCAACGAGCCTCAAGAATTGTTCAAATGGGCCAATGTATTTGATGCATCTGCCACGCCGCATTGGCAGCGTTGGCAAGACAAGGCCTTGACGGGCAATGATGGTTTTGCTTTCACTTCGCCTGTTGCAAGCTACCCAGCCAATGCCTTTGGCTTGCATGACATGGTGGGCAATGCATGGGAGTGGGTCAGTGATCACTATGGCGAAAATTACTACAAGAACTCGCCCAAGCTAGATCCTAAGGGGCCCGCAAAGGGGCACTTGAAAGTCAGGCGAGGAGGGTCTTGGCACACCTGGCCCATTTACGCACGCTGCAGTTATCGCAACATCAACGCACCAGACAGCCGTTACACCCTTTTAGGGATGCGATTGTTGCGTGAACTTGCGCCTTGAGAGATTTACGTGCGGCGCTCTAACAATTGGGACGCCAATGCAACCAGTGCATCTTTGTATTCGCCGTCAGGCAAGTGCTGAGCGGCGTCCACCGCACGCTGGGCCTCTGCGATGGCTGCCTTTCGACTTCCCTCAAGCGCGCCCGTATCACGAACGATGGCAATCACACTGCTGAGTTGATCGACTGAGCCTGTTTCAATGGCTTTTTGAATCAAGCCTCTTTGTTCTGCGCTTCCTCGTTGCATGGCCAAGATGAGGGGCAGGGTGGCTTTGCCTTCGCGCAAATCATCGCCCAGGTTCTTGCCCATTTCGGAGGCATTGCCTTCGTAATCCAAAACATCGTCAATCACTTGAAAAGCAGTGCCTAAGGCTTGTCCATAGTCTGCGCAGGCCTCTTCCAACTCTGGCGAAGCTTTGGCCAAAATAGCGGCCAAGCGTGCACTGGCCTCAAACAATTTGGCCGTTTTGGATCGAATGACGTGCAAGTAGGCCTCTTCGTTCAAAGAAGCATCGTGCATGTTCATCAGTTGCAGAACCTCGCCCTCTGCAATGATGTTGGTGGCATCTGCCAACACCTGCATGATGCGCATACTGCCCGTATCCACCATCATTTGGAATGCTCGGGAATAGAGAAAGTCGCCCACCAACACGCTGGCCGGATTGCCAAAATTTTCGTTGGCAGTGGGGCGTCCACGCCGCAAAGTCGACTCGTCCACCACATCGTCGTGCAACAAAGTGGCCGTGTGGATGAACTCCACCACAGCGGCCATGCTGTATTTGTGTGCTTCTTGGTAGCCCAAAGCGCCGCTGGTGAGCAACAAAATGACGGGTCTCAGCCTTTTGCCGCCTGCCGAAATGATGTACCGGGCAACTTGACCAACCAGGGGGACCCCCGAACTCAGGCGCTTGACAATGACCTCGTCGACCTGGGCCAAATCTCGTGCTACCAGAGCCAAGGCTGAGGCTGGAGAGGCTTGAAAGGAGGGTGCGGAGGTGGTCAAAATGGCTTTGAAAACAAGATTGAGGGGTCACAATCACCTGAAAACCAGTGTTTTCTGGGGGATTTCTGTGGTTTGGACTGATTATAGAGAGCGAAAATGAACGCTGGGAGATACTCGAAATTCTGGTTCTAGGGCTTGTCAAGCCTTAAAAGTACGTGCTAAAATCCGCGGTTCCTTAGGGTTCGTCCTAGGAAACTTCCATTTAAGAGGTCATTATGTACGCGGTCATAAAAACCGGCGGCAAACAGTATCGTGTTGCTGCTGGCGAAAAAATTAAAGTAGAACAGATTGCTGCGGACGTGGGCCAGGAAATCGTGATCGACCAGGTTCTGGCAGTCGGCAACGGCGCAGAT
>CANFJC010000225.1 GCA_947447245.1 Comamonadaceae bacterium | reverse complement strand
TGGCATTCTCGAACATGTCGCGAACGCGGGCCGCGCCCACGCCCACAAACATTTCGACGAAGTCTGAACCCGAGATGCTGAAGAAAGGCACTTTGGCCTCACCTGCAATGCTCTTGGCCAACAAGGTTTTACCGGTACCAGGAGGACCAACCAGCAGCAAGCCACGCGGAATTCGGCCACCCAGTTTTTGGAATCTGGCAGGGTCCTTCAAAAAGTCGACCACTTCTTTCACTTCTTCTTTGGCTTCGTCGCAACCGGCCACATCGGCAAAGGTGACTTGATTGGCGTTTTCGTCGAGCATGCGCGCTTTGCTTTTGCCGAAACTAAAAGCACCGCCTTTACCGCCGCCTTGCATTTGGCGCATGAAATAAACCCAAACACCAATGAGCAAAAGCATAGGGCCCCAGCTCACCAACAAACTCATGAGGAGGGATCCCTCTTCGCGTGGTTTGACGTCGAACTTCACGCCATTGGCAATGAGGTCGCCCACCAAGCCGCGGTCTAAATACGTGGCAGTGGTTTTGATGCGGCGATCGTCAGTGGTCACCGCTGAGATTTCGGTGCCGCCTTGACCCTCTTGAATGGTGGCCGTTTTGATGCGGTTGCCTCTAACCTCCTCTAGGAAGTCTGAGTAACCTAAATAACCTGAGCCGACACCTGTTCGATTGTCGAATTGTTTGAATACGGTGAAAAGCACCATGCCAATCACAAGCCATACGGCAATCTTTGAGAACCAAGGGTTGTTCAAGAAGAGCTCCCAGTTAAACGTCTAATGAGTGAACATTCTAGACTTTTGAAAGTGCTGCAGGGCCAATTTACCTTGACTTAGCCTTAAAAGTCGAAGGAAATTTGATGTTCTGCGTTGCGATTAAGTTGATTCGGCAGAAATGGGTCTGTTTTTAGGTTCAATTCCCACCAAAAACTGCTCTGAGGATTTGTCTCGGGAAGCCTTGGGTTTGATCGGTTTGACAATTTTGAAAGAGTCCTTGAACAACTTTACCAGTTGACTGTAGCCGCTGCCGTGAAACACCTTCACCACCAAGGCCCCTTGGGGCTTGAGGTGCATTTGGGCAAATTCAACCGCCAATTCAATCAGGTGCGTGATCCGTGCAGCATCCACAGAATCAATGCCCGACAGGTTGGGCGCCATGTCTGACACCACCACATCGACAGGGCGATCGCCCACAATGGCTTGAACTTGCGCCAGCACATCGGCTTCAGTGAAGTCCCCCTGAATGAAGTGGACGCCCTCAACAGGCTCCATGGGCAACAGGTCAACGGCCACGATGGTGCCGTTCAAATCACCCACCGCCGCACCCCCTGGCGATAGCCTGCGCCTGACGTATTGGCTCCAAGCCCCAGGGGCTGAGCCCAAATCAACCACCAGGTTGCCAGGCTTGATGAGGCCAAAAGTTTCGTCAATTTCCTTCAATTTATAGGCAGCCCTCGCCCGATAGCCCTCTTTTTTGGCCAACTTGACATAGGGGTCATTGACGTGGTCGTTCAACCACGACTTGTTGACTTTTTTACTTTTGGTTTTTACTTTCATGATCTTCCGTTCAAGCAGGGATAATAGCGCTATGCCCCAAATTCAATTGACTCCCGCCCAACGCAAGGTTCACCGAGCCGAAGCGCACCACCTCGATCCCGTTGTCATGATTGGCAACGATGGCCTCACGCCCGCCGTTGTCAAAGAAACAGACGCCGCCCTCAAAGCCCATGGCCTGATCAAAATTCGTGTTCTGGGTGACGACCGCGTTGCCCGCGAAGCCATGTTCAACCAACTGGCCGATGACCTGAGCGCTGCGCCCATTCAACACATCGGCAAATTGCTGGTGCTTTGGCGCCCCTTGCCGGAGAAGGAAAAAACCGTTTCCGAAGATCGCATGGCCGGACCCCGTGATTTTAAGGTCTTGAAGTACAGCAGCCGCGGTGGCCAGCGGCCTGAAGTGAAAACATTGCGTGTCTTGGGCAACCAACGCCTGACCTCGGGCGGTCAAGTCAAGCGTGCCAAAGTGAAACAAAAATCGATCAAAAAGCGCAATCAAGCCTAAGCCAAGACAGTGCCCATGCAGACCTCCCAACGTCACATCATTTGCATGAAGTGGGGCACCAAGTATGGGCCTGAGTATGTCAACCGTTTGTATGCCATGGTGCGCAGACACCTCTCGGGCGACTTCAACATGGTCTGCCTTACCGACGATGGCCAGGGCATTCGCAGCGAAGTTCAGTGCTTGCCCATTCCTGCATTGGATTTGCCCCCCGGCATTCCAGAGCGCGGTTGGACCAAACTGGCCTCCTTCACCAAAGACCTGCATGGCCTCACCGGCACCGCCTTGTTTTTAGATGTCGATGTGGTCATCACGGGCAGCCTTGATGGCTTCTTCGAAGTGCCTGGCAAGTTTCTGATCATTCACGATTACAAACGACCCTGGCGAATTACCGGTAACTCTTCGGTCTACCGTTATGAGCTGGGTGCACACCCAGAGGTTCTCGATTACTTCCGAAATCATTTCGAAAGCATTCGCCAACAATTTAGAAATGAACAGGCCTACCTCTCAGACTTCATGCACCGCCAAGGACATCTGGCTTACTGGCCTTCTGAGTGGTGCCCCAGTTTCAAATACCACAGCATTCCAAGTTGGCCGACCAACTATTGGACCGCCCCTCAAATTCCCAAAGATGCGCGCATTGTGATTTTCCATGGCGAGTGCAATCCTCCCGATGCCTTGGCCGGCAAGCGCAATCGAAAATTCAGGTTCATCAAACCAGCGCTTTGGGTGGCCGAGCATTGGAAAGAATAGGGCACAAAAAAAAGGCGTTCCAATGAACGCCTTTTTGAATGAAGTTGCGCGTTCTCAGATGTAAGACACCGCCACAATTTCATATCGCTTTTCGCCACCAGGCGCTTGAAACACCGCTACATCGCCCTCTTCTTTGCCAATGAGTGCGCGCGCAATGGGACTGCTGATGTTGATCAAGCCCAACTTGAGATCGGCTTCGTCTTCGCCCACGATTTGGTACTTGACCACCTCACCCGAGCTTTCCTCTTCCAACTCAACAGTGGCACCAAACACAACTCGACCACCCGCATCCACCGATGCAGGGTCGATGATTTGAGCGGCAGAAAGTTTGCCTTCGACTTCTTGAATGCGGCCTTCTACAAAACCTTGGCGGTCTTTGGCAGCATCGTACTCGGCGTTTTCACTCAAGTCGCCTTGTGCCCGGGCTTCGGCAATGGCATTGATCACCCAAGGACGCTCAACGGTTTTCAATTGGTGCAGCTCAGCTTTGAGCTTTTCAGCACCGCGAAGGGTAATGGGAATGGTCGCCACTTGGAAATCTCCGTATTTTTTAGACGCTCAACATGGCATGCATTTCTTGAACAGAAATGACGTCCAGATTGTCGATGTACTTCATGCCTTCAACCGCAGCTTCAGCGCCCGCAATTGTAGTAAAGGTCGTTACCCGTGCCAAGAGCGCTGAAGTGCGAATGGCTCTGGAATCGGCAATCGCGTTGCGTCGCTCTTCAACTGTGTTGATGACCAAGGCGATCTCCTTGTTCTTGATCATGTCCACAATGTGGGGGCGTCCTTCAGTGACTTTGTTGACAGCCTGAACCGCGACGCCTTCTGCTGCGATGGCTGCCGCTGTGCCTTTGGTTGCAAAAATCTCAAAGCCCTGTGCCACCAAATCGCGAGCGACTTTCACGGCACGTGGCTTGTCACTGTTTTTCACAGTGAGGAATACTTTGCCTTCGCGTGGCAGTTTGGTGCCAGCGCCCATTTGGCTTTTCACAAAAGCTTCGCCAAAGGTTTTACCCACACCCATGACTTCACCAGTTGACTTCATTTCTGGGCCGAGAATGGTGTCTACGCCCGGGAACTTCACAAACGGGAAGACCGCTTCTTTGACACTGAAATAAGGCGGCGTGACTTCTTTGGTAATGCCTTGAGATGCCAAGCTTTGTCCGGCCATGCAGCGTGCGGCCACTTTGGCCAATTGAATGCCTGTGGCCTTCGAAACATAAGGCACTGTTCGGGATGCGCGGGGGTTCACTTCCAACACATAAATGACATCTTTGCCGTCAACGTGTTGAATGGCGAATTGCACGTTCATCAAACCCACCACGCTTAAGGCACTCGCCATGGCGGCAGTTTGTCGTTTCAACTCGTCCACGGTGGCCGCGCTTAAGCTGTAAGGTGGCAAGGAGCATGCAGAATCACCGCTGTGCACACCGGCTTGCTCAATGTGCTCCATGACACCCCCAATGAAGGTTTTGCCTTCAGGGTCGCGAATACAGTCCACATCGCACTCAATGGCATCGTTTAAGAAACGATCGAGCAACACGGGAGAGTCGTGACTGACCTTCACCGCTTCGCGCATGTAGCGTTCCAGGTCGCGCTGCTCGTGCACAATTTCCATGGCACGGCCACCCAGCACGTAACTGGGGCGAACCACCAAGGGGTAACCCAAGGCAGCCGCTTTTTCCAAAGCTTCTGGCTCGGTTCTGGCTGTGGCATTGGGCGGCTGACGCAAGCCCAATTTTTGCAACAATTTTTGGAAACGTTCACGGTCTTCGGCCGCGTCGATCATGTGAGGGCTGGTGCCAATGATGGGCACGCCAGCGGC
>CANFJC010000224.1 GCA_947447245.1 Comamonadaceae bacterium | reverse complement strand
GGTCACCAAGCTTTCAGAGGTCAGCCTGTCAAAGACTTCAATGACCGTGGTTCTGGAAATACCCAAATCTTTGGCCAAAATTCGAGTTGCAGGCAAGCGCTCTCCCGCTAAAAATCCGCCTGCCAGAATCAATTCGCGCATCGCCACATAAAGCTGAGTGCTGATGGGTTGGTGTGAGGTCCTGTCAAACTTGATAGAAAGTAACAAAGAACCACGCGCACGTTTGACCATTATTCCCCCATTCATTTTTTCAAAATGGTATCACTCATTGTTCAAAATGGACCTTCTGGCCCTACCAATGCCTTGAGATCATTTGTGTATGAAAATAAAACGCATCGAAACCTTCAGTGATCTCTTTGTTGGATTTACAAGGGTCACGGCCGAAGACGGGTCTGAGGGATGGGGTCAAGTGTCCACTTACCATTCAGACCTAAGCTCACTCATTTTGCACCGACAGGTGGCACCCTATGCCTTGGGTCATGACATTCATGACATGGCCGGCCTGATGACCTTGGTGCCTGAAAAGGAGCACAAGTTTCCAGGTTCCTACATCTACCGAGCCATGGGTGGTGTCGAAACGGCAGTCTGGGATTTGTTGGGAAAGATGCAAGGAAAGCCTGTTTGTGAATTACTGGGGGGGCATGTCAAACCCCTGAGAGCCTACGCATCCTCCATGAAACGAGACATCACTCCCAAAGATGAAGCACGCAGAATGCAAGAACTCCAAGCGCGTGATGGATTTACCGCTTTCAAATTCAGGGTTGGTGCCGAATGCGGAAGAGATCAAGACGAGTGGGAGGGGCGCACTGAAGAAATCGTCCCAACCCTGCGAAAAGCACTAGGCGATCATGCAGAGTTGATGGTGGATGCCAACAGTTGTTACTCGCCTGCACGTGCCATACAGGTTGGCAGAATTTTAGAAGCCAATGGGGTAGCCCATTTTGAAGAGCCATGCCCTTACTGGGAGCTCGATCAAACGCGTGAAGTGCGAGAGGCTTTGAGTTTGGATGTGACGGGCGGTGAGCAAGATTGCTACTTGCCCATGTGGAAGCACATGATTGAGTCAAAGGTTGTGGACATTGTGCAGCCCGATGTTTGTTACATGGGCGGCATGCTTCGCAGCATGCAAGTGGCAAAGATGGCGCATGCTGCAGGGCTTCCTTGTACGCCGCACAGTGCCAATTGGTCTCTGGTTACCCTGTTCACCATGCACCTGCTGTGTGCCATTCCAAATCCCGGGAAATATTTGGAATTTTCCATAGAAGGTGCCGATTACTACCCTTGGCAAGAAGGCTTGTTTGTGCAATCGCCTTACAAAATAAAGGAAGGCATGATCTCATTGCCTGATGGGCCGGGGTGGGGTGTTGAAATCAATCCCGATTGGTTAAACCGGGCCACCTATCAGGTGAGCGAGGTCAAGTAGATGGGCTTTGATCTAGCGTCAAGCATTCAAGCTTACTTGGCAACTGGCAAGGTCGAGAGACTGCCTAATGCACTCTTCATGGATGGTGAATCTGTTGCAGCAGAAAGTCGCCAATCCATGCCAACTTGGGATCCTGGTACAGGTCGAATTTTTTCTGAATTCGCAGCGGGTCAAACAGAAGATGTAGACCGTGCCGTTGTATCTTCGCAAAAAGCACTGAAAGGCGAGTGGTCGCGTTTCACCCCGTCTCAGCGAGGAAAGCTTTTAAGAAATGTGGCTGAGTTGATTCGAAAGAATTCAGACAGGCTTTCTTTTACAGAGGCCTTGGACTCTGGAAAACGCTTGGATGAAGCGATGGGCGATGTGGCAGGTGCAGCCAACTGTTTTGATTACTATGCGGGCGCCTGCGACAAGTACCAAGGCATCAGCATTCCACTTGGGCCTGATTATGTGGCTTACACATTGAATGAGCCGCTGGGTGTCACGGCGCACATCATCCCTTGGAACTACCCTCTCTCTACTGCCGCAAGAGGAATCGCCCCGGCACTGGCTGCTGGCTGCACAGTGGTTGCAAAACCTGCAGAGCAGACACCCTTAACGGCCTTGATGTTAGCTGAGTTGTGCATGGAAGCGGGATTGCCCAAAGGTGTTTTCAATGTCATCACTGGCACGGGGCAGGCAGCTGGCGCAGCATTGGTTAAACACCCTGGCATTCATCACATTACGTTCACAGGCTCTGTCACGACTGGCATAGACGTGATGCGCGAAGCTGCTTCTAACATCACACACGTGCTATTGGAGTTGGGCGGTAAGTCGCCCATTGTTGCGCTTGCTGATTGCGATTTAGAGCTCACTGCTGACAATGTGATTGCAGGCATTTTTGAAAATGCGGGCCAGATCTGTTCAGCGGGTTCGCGCTTGCTGGTACATGACTCAATTCACGATGCGCTGATAGAAAAGGTTTTGAAAAAAACCAAAGCCATTCAATTAGGACACGGCCTTAAAAATTCAGGCATGGGCCCCGTCAACTCTGAGTTGCAATTAAAGCGTGTTTCTGGCCATGTTGAGTCGGCCAAATCGCGCGGCATTGAGGTTCTTTGCGGTGGTCGAATCTCCAATGACCCCGATACAGGGCTGGGTTGGTTTTACGAGCCCACCTTGTTGGATCGGGTGCCCTTGCTTGATGCTGCGGTGCAGCAGGAAATATTTGGCCCTGTCCTTTGCATTCAAACATTCGCCGACATGGAAGAAGCAGTTCATTTGGCCAATGGCACACAGTTTGGCTTGGTAGCAGGTGTTTTCACCAAGGACTTGAGTGCAGCGCATCGACTGGCACAGCAGATCGATGCTGGCCAAGTTTATGTGAATGAGTATTTTGCGGGAGGTATTGCGGTCCCTTTTGGGGGCAATAAACACTCTGGCTTTGGTCGCGAGAAAGGGCTGGAGGCGGTAGGGAGTTATTGCAAAACCAAAAGTGTGGTGGCGCGAATTTAAGCTTGCGAAGGTGTTTTGAAATTGGTATGGTGGAGTTTCGATAATGGCACTTTGGAGGATGCCAATCAATTTCTACATTTGAACAGTCGTGGTTTAAAAAATTTCGGTTCTGGTTGGTTTTTATGACTTTTTAATCAAGGGAGAATTGCAATGTTGAGACAGCAAATTTTTAAAAAAATAGTATCGGTGAGCGCATTGATCGCAGCCATGGCCTTTGCGGGTCATGCAAGTGCTCAATTAACAATTGTCTCCTTTGGTGGCGCGTACCAAGAAGGCCAAAGTAAAGCGTTATTCCAGCCTGCTGCAAAAGCCTTGGGCATTACCGTCAAGGAAGAAACCTATACAGGTATTGCAGACTTAAGGCTGAAGGTAAAAGCCGGTGCTGTGACATGGGACATTGTTGCCAGTGGATCGGGCAGTGCTGCCCGTGCTGGGGCTGAAGGCTTGCTTGAGTCTTTAGACTACAAGACCATTGATGTGTCTACATTTGCACCGGGCTACACGCAAGAGCATTGTGTCGGTGGCGATGTATTTTCTACGGTGCTAGCCTGGAACACTAAAACATACGGCAAAAATGGTCCTCAAAGTTGGGCTGACTTTTGGGACGTGAAAAAATTCCCTGGTAAGCGTTCTTATCGCAAGGGTGTTGCCGGCGCTCTCGAGCCTGCATTGATGGCAGATGGTGTGCCGCCTAACAAGGTCTATGAGGTGCTATCAGCACCGGGTGGTATAGAGCGTGCCATTAAGAAAATCAAAGAACTGAAACCTCATATTGCTGTTTGGTGGTCATCGGGTGCGCAACACGCACAACTGATGAAGGATGGCGAAGTGGACATGGTCACAGGATGGAATGGCCGCTTCGATGTGGTCGCCAAGGACGGCGCTCAAGTTGCGTACACATTTAACCAAGGCATGTTAGATTACGATTGCTTCGGCGTGGCCAAGGGTGCGCCCAATAAAGCCTTGGCTATGAAATTCTTGAATGAAATTAGCAAGCCTCAATACCAGGCTGAATTCACCAAGTACATCACTTACGGACCGACCAATAAAAAAGCCTATGAAGGCACGGCCATTAGTCCCGCATATGCCAAAACTTTGCCTTCGCATCCAGACAATTCAGTCAAACAAGTGCCGATTGATTTAGCTTGGTACACCAAGTTTGAAGGCCGAGCCTCCGAACTTTATCAAAACATGCTGACTGAATAATTTTTGAAGATTGCCTGTGAAAAACGCCTCTCTGCCAATTTCCATTGAAAAGATTACAAAAAAGTACGGTTCAACTTATGCTTTAGATCATGTTGATTTGGAAATTCGAAGTGGTGAGTTTTTAACCTTGCTGGGGCCTTCGGGCTCTGGCAAGACCACGCTGCTAACGGTATTGGCAGGCTTTACTCGACCTGATGGTGGCAGTGTGAGGTTTGGCGATGCAGAGATGGTGTGTGTGCCGCCACATCAACGCGATGTGGGCATGGTTTTTCAAAATTACGCCTTATTTCCCCACATGACTGTGGCAGAGAATGTGGCTTATCCTCTGAAGATCAGGGGTGTGAAAGGGCTGCAAGCCCAAGAGCGAGTCGAGCGATCGCTCGAGATGGTTCGATTGGGGGGCTACGGAAAACGCGGCATTGACCAATTGTCGGGTGGTCAAAAGCAACGGGTGGCGCTTGCCAGGGCCATGGTCTTTGAGCCTCGCATCATGCTCATGGACGAACCGCTTTCTGCGCTAGACAAACAACTGCGCGAGCACATGCAAATTGAATTGCGGCAATT
>CANFJC010000223.1 GCA_947447245.1 Comamonadaceae bacterium | reverse complement strand
TGGCTGGAAATTCAATCGCTGGCTCGACATCGTCATGATGGAAAAGGCTTTAGGACATGGTCAAAGCCGTTCTCCTGAATAATGCGGTCTATGAAAAACAAAACATTTGCTGTGTGGCTCACCTTCTTCGGCGGCCCAATCGGTCTTCATCGCTTTTACCTCAAGGGCTTTACAGACCCATTGGGTTGGTTGTTACCTGTGCCAACGGCCTTAGGCTGGTATGGCGTGCAGCGTGCCTTGGAGTTGGGTCAAGACGATCCGACAAGTTGGGTTCTCATTCCCTTGCTGGGGTTCACCATCGCTGGCTGTGCATTGAACGCCATCGTTTATGGCTTGATGCCCATGGTGCAATGGAATTCAAAGTTCAATCAAGACGCTGACAGCCCTTGCGGCCAAACCAATTGGCTGACCATCTTCGGACTTGCAACCTCACTGCTGCTGGGAACCACCGTTTTGATGGCCAGCATTGTGTTCAGCTTTCAGCGCTACTTTGAGAACCAAATTGAAGAAGCCAAGGCCATCAGCCAAGTGCCTGAAACCACCAAGCCTTAAGGCCGTGTTGTTCGGCTTGTGAAGCCAAAAACAAGCCCATTTTGAGGATACGCTAGTGACGCTTGACGACTTGACTCTGAACTTTGCGAAGTTCATCTGTTGTCACCAAACCAGGCGCCAATTCGCTCAGAGGCAACAAGACAAAAGCCCTCTCGCGCATGCGCGGGTGTGGCACCACAAGCGCAGGGCTTTGAATGTGGCCATCACCAAACAACAACAAATCAATGTCCAATGTGCGAGGTGCATTGGGATAGGGGCGCTCACGTCCAGCCAACTGCTCTATGCGCTGAAATGCATGCAATAGATCACAAGCATTCAAGCGAGTTTGGAGGTGCACCACAGCATTGAAGTAGTCTGGCCCATCCGCTTGAAAAGGCGCGGACTGGTAAAAAGAAGAACTGCCGACCAACAAGGTTTCTGGCAACTGTTGGATGGCCAGAATCGAAGACTCAAGGGATTGGCGAGCATTGCCTAAGTTGGCGCCCAAACCCACATAGACATTGACAAAATCGCGCGCCATCATCCATTTTTTTCGTTTGTGATGATTGTCGAATCCATCTCGATCTGGCGCATCAACACTTGCAGCTCAATGATCCGAGGGCGCATCACCCGAATGATCAGAACCAGCAGATTTGGATGCGGGCTTTCTTCTTCTGGGAGCTCGGCGACTTTTGACCGCGTCTGTTGCGGGCGCTGATGATTTTTCAGACTTTGCCAACTGAATGAGATCTTCTCTTGCTGCATCATCGGCCATGCTGAATTCTTGCCACCAATCGGCCAAGGCCAATTCGACTTCAGCAACTTCCGCACGCAGTCTGAGAAAATCAAAACCCGCCCTAAAGCGCGCTTGCTCGACCAAGCTGAATGCGGTGCTGCCAATGCGCTTGTCAAAGCGGGGTTGCATCATCCAAATTTCACGCATGTCAGCGGCCAACTTACCGCGGCCCGAGACATCGCCGATACGCGCTTCAAAAACCTCATCGATCGATTCTTGCAAAGCGGGAAAGGGTGGCACACGGTTGGCCAGGCGCTGATCCCAGCCCAGCTTCACATCGGCCCACAGCACACACGCCAACAGGAAGCTAGGCGCAACCGGCTTGCCCTCACCGACCCTTCGATCGGTATCGACCAAAGCGGCCTTGACGAAAGGCGAGTCAGCGCGTTCCACCACCACATCGAGCAGGGGGTAAATGCCCTTTTGGAGACCGAGTTTTTGAAGCTGCTCAATCGAGGCCAAGGCATGGCCCGTTTGAAGCAACTTGAGCATCTCATCGAACAATCGACTTTGCGGTACATCTGCCAACAAGCCCAACATGGTGGCCAAAGGTTTTGCTGTTTTGGTTTCAAGCTTGAAACCCAATTGACTGAGTTTGGCTGCAAACCTGACCGCACGAATGATGCGGACCGGATCTTCGCGATACCGGGCCACTGGATCGCCAATCATGCGCAAGACTTTTTTATTCGCGTCCTGCATACCGCCGTGATAATCCACCAGATATTGCGACTCAGGGTCGTAGTACATGGCATTGATGGTGAAGTCGCGGCGGGTGGCGTCTTCATCTTGAGGGCCCCATACGTTGTCACGCAGAACACGGCCACTTGAATCAACGGCGTGTTTCATACCGGCCAATTCAGACTTGCTGGTTTTCTCATTGCCCTTGACTTGCTCGGCCGCGCGGTTGTCCAAATGCGCCCTGAAAGTGGAGACCTCAATGACCTCGTGCTCGCGGCCTCGGCCATACACCACATGAACAATGCGAAAGCGACGGCCAATGATGAAGGCTCTTCTGAACAAAGCTTTCACTTCCTCTGGCGTTGCATCTGTTGCAACGTCAAAATCTTTAGGACGCAAACCTAACAACAAATCGCGCACGGCGCCGCCTACCACATAAGCTTCGTACCCAGCATCTTGCAAAGTGCGCACCACACTCAGTGCACGGTCGTCGACCAAGCTTGGGTCAATGCCATGCACAGAAGCAGGAATTTCGACTCGCTTGCCAAAGTCAGTCGCGGCGTGACTTGAACTCGGCTTACCGAGTATTTTTTGAATGAATTTTTTAATCATGAGAAGAGTTGAAGTATGCGCCACCCTCGATCGGTCGCAAGTTGACGCAAACGCGTATCTGGATTCACAGCCACTGGAATTTGAGCCCGTTCCAGCAAAGGCAAATCATTGATTGAATCCGAATAAAAAGTAATCTGCACGTCTTGCCAAGTTTTTTGATGCGCGCTTAACCATTGCTCGATTCTGAGCACCTTGCCTTCTTTGAAAGAGGGCGTGCCGACAATCTCACCTGTGATCCAAGCCTGCGAATCTCTCGCCAACTCAACGGCAATCAGTTCTTGGACACCCAAAGCTTGCGCAATAGGACGGGTCACAAATTCATTGGTCGCCGTCACAATCATGACGTGATCACCGGCCGTTTGATGCTTTTGCACCAACTCAAGGGCCTGCGGTTTGATCTGCGGCAGGATGGTCTCTTTCATGAATTGTGCGTGGGCTTGAGCCGCTGCTTGAGGCCCCTTTAAGCGCACAGCCTCTGTCGCAAAACGAACATAGTCGTGAATGTCCAAAATACCCGCTTGGTAATCGGCATAAAACTGATCATTTTTAGCCTTGAACACAACAGGATCCGTCCAGCCAATTCGATTGGTGAATTCGCCCCAAGCGTAGTCAGAGTCAATCGGCAACAAGGTGTTGTCTAGGTCAAACAGCGCCAAGTTCATGTGTTCTCCAACATGGACTTGATCAATGGAATGGTGATGGCTCTTTGCGTTTGAAGCGCAAATTGATCCAGATGATCAAGGAGTGTCATCAAACTGCTCAAGTCACGGGTAAACCGACTGAGCATGTAGCCCATCACTTCGTCACTCAAAAAAAGTCCTCGGGAATCTGCCTCTTGTCGCAGCACCGCTCGCCGCTCCGTGTCACTCAAAACTTGCAAGGCATACACATGCCCCCAACCCAATCTAGAGCGCAAGTCATCGCGCAACTTCAAATCTGCAGGCGGCAACATGCCCGCAGCCAAAACCCATCGGGGCGAGCCAGCTTTGGGTGTGAGCGCATTGACAAACCAATTGAACGCAACTTGTTGCTGCTCTAAGTTGTACAAATGAACATCGTCCATCATGACGGCACCCCAGGACTCGTCAAACACAAGGCGGTCTGGTTGACTGGCATCCAACCAACCCACCGAGACGCCGTTCTCTAGCAATGCCGAATGAGCCGCTTGAAGCAAATGTGATTTACCAGAGCCACTTTCGCCCCACAGGTAAGTGGGAACAGGGCTTGGCATTTGACTTGAAGTCCACAACTTCAAATGTTCAAGTGGCGCAGCGTTAGGGCCTGAAAAAAAACTTTCCAAACTGGGGGCTGTGTGCAAGCCAATGTCTAGCGCCAACTGCTTCATGCATGCGGCCCGCGGTAGAGTTGACTGTCAAAATATTCATCGCGGACTCTTCGCAGTGCCACCAAAATCACGGCGCTGGCTGGCAAGGCGACAAGCACACCGACAAAGCCAAATAATTGACCCAGTGCCAACAAAGCAAAGATGACAGCCAAGGGGTGCAATCCAATGCGCTCACCCACCCATTTGGGTGTCAACCAAAAACCCTCAAGCAATTGGCCCACACCAAAAACAAGGGCCACCATCACAACAGCCTTGAGTGACGCAAATTGCAAAATGCCCGCCAAAAGCGCCAGCATCAAGCCTAAGCCAAAACCCAAATAGGGCACGCACACTGCCAAGCCCGTGAACACGCCAATCGGTATGGCCAAGTCAAGTCCAAACGCCAACAAGCCTGCCGCATAAAAAACGGACAAGGCCAACATGACCAGCAGTTGGCCACGCAAGTATTGACCTAATACCGCATCGCACTCACTCATGAAACTGTCATAGGCAGGCCGCCATTTCAAGGGAACCCACTGCACAAGTTGCATGACCCAACGGTCCCATTCATTGAGCAAATAAAAGAGGACCACAGGTATCAAAATCAGGTTGCCGATGGCAGTCAAGGCAAAGCTTCCGCCCAACTTCAGCGATGCCACCAGGGGGTCCATCCAATCTTCTCGATTCGAGCTCAAGTATTTGATGATTTGAGCCTTGAGGCTGCCCACATCCAAGCTCAATTGCCAGCCAAAACGATCAAGCCAAGGGTTGACATTGACAGCCAATCGATCGAGCAAGGCTGGCAACTGCTGCTGTAGCAAGGGAATCTCTCGGGTCAAAATGGGCACCAACAGCAACAAAATACCCAATACAG
>CANFJC010000222.1 GCA_947447245.1 Comamonadaceae bacterium | reverse complement strand
CTGTGGTCCTTGCTCTGAAATTTTTTACGATCACGGTCCTGAAATTGCTGGCGGCCCCCCTGGCAGCCCCGAGCAAGACGGCGACCGCTACATTGAAATTTGGAACAACGTGTTCATGCAGTTTGACATGCAGCCTGACGGCAGCGTGAAGAACTTGCCCGCACCTTGCGTTGATACCGGCATGGGCCTAGAGCGTTTGGCCGCCATTTTGCAGCACGTGCACAGCAATTACGAAATCGATATTTTCGATGCACTGATCAAAGCAGCCTCGCGCGAAACGGGCTGCACCGATTTGCAAAACAAATCATTGCGTGTCATTGCAGACCACATTCGCGCCACAGCTTTCTTGGTCAGCGATGGCGTGGTGCCCAGCAATGAAGGTCGCGGCTACGTGCAGCGACGCATTGTGCGCCGTGCCATTCGCCACGGTTACAAGTTAGGCCAAAAAACACCGTTCTTTCACAAATTGGTCCCCGACCTTGTGAAGCTGATGGGTGCTGCCTACCCCAGCTTGGTTTCTCAAGAAAAACGCATCACTGACATCTTGAAAGCCGAAGAAGAGCGCTTCTTTGAAACACTTGAAGTGGGCATGCAGATTTTGGATGCAGCCCTAGAAGGCGGCGTGAAGGTGTTGCCCGGTGAAGTTGCGTTTAAGTTGCACGACACCTATGGTTTCCCATTGGACTTATCTGCCGACGTTTGCCGCGAGCGTGAATTGAGCGTCGACGAAGCTGGCTTTACAGCTGCCATGGAGCGTCAAAAGTCCCAAGCCCGTGCGGCAGGCAAATTCAAAATGGACCGCGCCTTGGAATACACCGGCGCTGGCAATACGTTTGTAGGCTATGACGAGTTACAAGCGAACTCGAAAGTGTTGGCCTTGTATGTTGACGGCTCACCCGCCACGGTCTTAAAGGCCGGACAAGAAGGCGTGGTGGTGTTGGACACGACACCGTTTTATGCAGAGTCTGGCGGGCAAGTGGGCGATCAAGGCTTGCTCCAAACGGCTGGCGCCAAATTTGAAGTGGCTGACACTTTGAAAATCAAAGCCGACGTGTTTGGTCACCATGGCACATTGCTAGAAGGCAGCTTGAAAGTTGGCGATACCGTTCAAGCGCGAGTCAATTCAGATCTGCGGGCCGCCACCGTGCGCAACCACTCCGCCACACACCTCATGCACAAAGCATTGCGCGAAGTGCTGGGTGATCATGTGCAGCAAAAAGGTTCTTTGGTAAACGCTGAACGCACGCGTTTTGACTTTGCGCACAACGCACCCATTAGCGACGAACAAATTTTGGCGATTGAAGCCAAGGTGAACCAAGAAATTTGGGCCAATCCCGCTACGCAAGCGCGTGTGATGGACATTGAGTCAGCTCAAAAAACTGGCGCCATGATGTTGTTTGGTGAGAAGTATGGCGAGACTGTGCGCGTGCTCGATATCGGCTCCAGCAGAGAGTTGTGTGGTGGCGTTCACGTGCAGCGCACGGGCGACATTGGTTTGTTCAAAGTAGTGGCTGAAAGTGGCGTGGCTGCTGGCGTGCGACGCATTGAAGCTGTGACAGGTGGCAATGCTTTGGCTTATTTGCAAAACTTGGAAGCCACGGTGTCCAAGGCAGCAGGCAGTTTAAAAGCATCGCCTGCTGAATTGAACAGCCGTATTGCACAAGTCTTAGACCAAATGAAATCCTTGGAAAAAGAAATGGCTGCCCTGAAGGGCAAATTGGCTTCGTCTCAAGGCGACGAGTTAATGACGCAAGCTGTTGAACTGAAGGGCGTCAAAGTACTGTCCGCCTTGTTGCCTGGCGCCGATGCCAAAACATTGCGCGACACCATGGACAAGTTGAAAGACAAACTGAAAACAGCCGTCATTGTTTTGGCCGCTGTAGATGGCGACAAAGTTCAATTGGCTGCGGGTGTGACGTCAGACACCACAGGCAAAGTGAAAGCCGGTGAATTGGTGAACTTTGTAGCTCAGCAAGTGGGCGGCAAAGGTGGAGGCAAGCCTGACATGGCCATGGCGGGTGGTACAGATGCTACCAACCTGAATGCGGCTTTGGAAAGTGTGAAGGCTTGGGTGACTGAGCGCTTGTAATCTTTATGGCAAGGCTGTCAGTTGTCTCTTACTTTCAAAGTATCTTGGTGTGCCAGAAACGGGATCTTGGAAAGAAATGGTTTTCGCCAACAGCTTCAGGGGTGATTTGAAGTCGTCGGGTTCATTGGCACCTCTGAGGACTTGAGGATAAAACAGATCATTCACCAGGGGTAAGCCCAAGGCGTTCATGTGAACCCTCAACTGATGTCTTTGACCTGTGGCCGGTTTCAGAATGTACCGAGACATTGGGAGTTGCTCCAGGCAATCAATCCAAGTTTCACTGTTGAATTCTGCTGTTCCTTGGTGCGCATGACTGGCAACTTCACGCATCCTGAAAAACTGAGAATCTTCCACCATCATGCTTCGATGGACAAGCGGAAACTTTGGATGGTGTGGAGACGTTTCAGGTGCCCCCGCAACGGCTTCATAAGTTTTCTCAACTTGCCGCAACCTGAACAATTCTTGGTAAGCATTGCGATCTTGCGAGCGAACACTGAAGACCACCAAACCCGCAGTTTCTCTGTCAATGCGGTGCACGGGTGAGAGCTCTGGCAAATTCAACTGCTGCTTCAGTTGCACCAGCAAGCTTTGCTGCACATAGCGGCCGCTAGGGGTGACTGGCATGAAGTGCGGCTTGTCAGCCACTACCAAATAATCATCTTGAAAAATGACGCTGGCCTTGAATGGCAATTCGGGTTCATTGCATATGCTTCGGTAATAGTGAAGATGAGATTCCCATAGCAGGCTGTCTTGCGGTGCCATCACACGCCCAGCGGCATTCAGAATTTCGCCAGCTTCAAATCTCTGCAGCCATACTTCGCGCGCAATAGCACTGAACTTTTGCGTCAAAAAATCAATAGCAAGCTGGGATGTATTGGCGGGAATGCCCACCGTGCTTGGGCCTACGCCATGTTTAACGGGCGGTTTAAATGCGTTTGAAGACGACATCCCACACACCATGCCCCAATTTCAAACCGCGATTTTCAAACTTGGTCAGTGGGCGGTAGTCGGGCTTGACGGCATAGCCACCCAGATCTTTGTCGGCAGTGTTTTGCAGCAAAGCTTCTGCACTGAGCACTTCCAAAATTTGCACCGCATAAGGTTCCCAATCGGTGGCGCAATGAATGTAGGCACCAGGTTTGAGGCGCGCCGCCAGCTTGGCAATCAAAGGGGTTTGAATAAGGCGCCGCTTGTTGTGACGTGACTTGTGCCAAGGATCGGGAAAGAAAATGTGCACGCCGTCCAATGAAGCCAAAGGCAACATGTTGTCAATCACTTCCACTGCATCGTGTTGCAGAATTCGA
Source organism: Comamonadaceae bacterium (assembly GCA_947447245.1). GTDB lineage: Bacteria > Pseudomonadota > Gammaproteobacteria > Burkholderiales > Burkholderiaceae_C > Limnohabitans_A. The sequence goes on along the minus strand of CANFJC010000222.1, from coordinate 1,432 downwards.
ATGTTGTGAATGTCTTGCTCGCCAATGCGTTTGAGCAATGCGCCCACGCCAGGTTCGTGCACTTCGCAGCACAAGAAATGATCGGTGGGGCGATGCTTGGCAATGTGCGCGGTGGCTTCACCCATGCCAAAGCCAATTTCCAAAATGACAGGAGCGGGTGCGGCATCCTGACCCTGAAGTGCAAAAGCTTTGCCCATGTTCAAGGGCTCTGGCGCATACGTCAACAAAAACTGTGGGCCCCAAACTTCGAAGGCTTTGGCTTGACCTGTGGTGGTTCGACCTGCGCGCTTGACAAAGCTTTTGATGTTTTTGGGAAAAGCGACCGAGGCGGGCGCATGATTGGCGGAGTCAGAAGTCATTCGTTGATTTTAAGGGCTAGTGCGCACGTACCTCTGCGCCCATTCTTGTGTCCAAGTGCTGAAAGCTACATCGAGGTCAAACAAGTCATTGTCAGGCTTAGCAAGTGTCTTCAAACCCAAGGTGCTTGCCGCTGACTGGATGGCCAAACAAACAGTCCTAGGTGAACTTAAATCCAAAGCCTTGGCGCTATTTTGTTTCGATAACTTTTCACCGTTGTCCCCCAATACCAATGGCGTGTGTAGGTAGTGAGGATGATCAAAGCCCAGTGCTTCTTGCAGCAAGTATTGCCGCGCAGTGTTGTCCGTCAAGTCTTCGCCTCGGACCACATGCGTGATGCCTTGCGCGGCATCATCCACCACCACAGCCAGTTGGTAGGACCACAAGCCGTCGGCGCGCTTTAAAACAAAGTCGCCCACTGCTTCTTGAACATTTTGCATCTGAGGGCCCAATCGACGGTCGGTCCATTGCACCTCGCAGCTGCCGCGCAATTGACTCCACTTCAAGACATTGAAGCGCCAAGCTCTGGCGGGTTTGCCATGCAAGCCGTTTCTGCAAGTACCCGGATAGACGGCTGACTTGTGCCTCTCCAAACTCAAGCCTAAACTTGCTTGCTGCTCTTCAATTTCTTTGCGCGTACAGGCGCATGGGTATGCCAAGTCTTTGTCGATGAGTTGATGGAGTGCTTGCTCGTACAGTGTGTTGCGATTGGATTGAAACATCACTTCGCCATCTGAATGCAGCCCACACAAAGACAATTGATGAAGGATGTTGGCAGCTGCACCGACGATGCAACGAGGGCCATCCACATCTTCCATGCGAACCCACCACTCGCCTTGCAATGCCTTTGCATCTAACCAACTGGCCAGTGCTGCCACCAGCGAGCCTGCGTGCAGTTCACCCGTGGGTGAGGGCGCAAATCTTCCTCGAATCATTCCAATTTAAAGTGCATCAAGCGCCAGTTCCAAGCCTGAAATGAAGGCATCTTCCACACGGTGGCCTATGCACCAGTCACCGCACAAACCGATGCCTTGCTTTTTGCTCAGCATGTGTGTGGCACCCAGCGCTTGCAGTG